>PEQL01000039.1 GCA_002786175.1 Parachlamydia sp. | reverse complement strand
CATTTTTATGAAACAACATATCTCAGATCCGCAAATCCACATGTTGCATGTTTGTGGATTGATTTAATACTCAGTCTAGTTCAAGTTCTTATGTAAAAGATTTTTCAGACACTACGTTGACTTGAATTCCTTCGCGAATTTTTTCCGTGGGGTTGATAATGACACGATCATTCTCCTGCAAGCCTTCCAGAACCTCCATGGTTTTGCCAAAATCTCTTCCAATGTGAACGGATTTGATGTGCGCTTTATTTTCAGGATCAAGAATCGCGATTTGCGTGCCATCTGCCCGGATAATGACGGCATCGGCAGGTACGATAAAGGAATCTTCCTCAGGATGCATTTTAAAGGTTACTTCGCTATAGAGGCCATTTAAAATTTCTCCTTCAGGGTTATTGACATGTAACTCCGTGCGCATTGTCCGTGCTGTCGGATCCAAAGCCCTAGCAAAGCGGACAACTTCCCCCTCAAAGTTCTTTTCGGGGAATTCTCTGATGACAATATTCGCCTTTAAACCTTTATGAATTTGTCTAAAAAAGGTTTGGGGGACTTCTACAAAAAAGCGAATGATGCGAGTTTCAACAATTTGAAACAATTCCTGCGGATTAGTACCGCTGCTGCCCGCGGAAATCAATGTCCCTATGTCCACATCTCTTTTGGTAATAATGCCATCGAAAGGGGCATATATTTTTTGGAACTGTTTAAGGTAGCGCAAACGCTTGACGTTTTTTTCTAAGGCCAGCACATCGGCTTCAGAAGATTTGTAGGACAACACACGCTCATCGACTTCCTGTCCTGGAACGGCTTCCGCATTCTTTTTATAGAGTTGTTCCCATCGTTCTTTAGTGATTTTAGCTAACTCCATTCTAGCTTCGGAACTCATTAAATCGGCAATGGCCTGTTCGAGCTGCTGGTCCACCTCAGGGGTATCAATTTCGGCCAACAGCTCGCCTTCTTTGACGTGGTCTCCAATATCCACAAGATATCTAGCCAAATATCCATTCGTGCGTGCCCAGAGTGGGGTAATATGTAAAGCCTCGGCTGAGCTTGGCAGGACCAGATCAATGGGTTTCGTTTCCGATTTAGCTATCATAATGGTGACTTGCGGCACGTGCACATAAGCAGCATTGGCATCGATCAGTTGGCGTTGCTTATATCTGGGAATCCATCCGATCAAAAATAAAGTAGCTAAGAGCAGGCACAATCCTCCGATTAATTTCCATCCTTTAAAGGATTTAACATGTGGAGTATCGCTATGTGCCTGTGTTTCATCATCTAAGCAGTCGTCATGTTTAGAATCCATGCTATCCTTCATCTTGATTATTCAGTACTTGGTGTTCTGGAGGGGCATAAGGCTGGTCATGTGTCGTGCTGATATAAGGATTGGGCTTTTTGCGTAAAAAGGAAAACATGACTGGCACAAAAAATAAAGTAGTTAGGGTGGCCGCGGTTAAACCTCCAATGACCGCCCTTCCAAGAGGGGCATTTTGCTCGCCCCCTTCGCCCAGGCCCAGGGCCATCGGGATCATGCCGGCAATCATGGCTAAAGCGGTCATTAAAACGGGCCTAAAGCGCGTGCAGCAAGCGATGCGAGCAGCCTCGATATTGGTTTTCCCTTCGCGCATCTGAAAGTTGGCAAAGGTGACGACTAAAATACTATTGGCAATGGCAACTCCAATACTCATAATGGTACCCATCAGCGAAGGAATGTTAAAGGTGGTGCGTGTCAGGAAAAGCATCCAGATAATCCCCGAAATCGCTCCTGGAAGTGCCATGACGATAATAAAAGGATCGAGCCAAGATTGAAAGTTAATCACCATGATCAAGTAGACGAGTACCACGGCAAAAATAAATCCAATTCCTAAGCGGCTAAATGCGGTTTCCATATTCTCCACTAACCCTTTAGCAACAATCTCATTTCCAGGTGCCATTTTCTGATTATATTCCTGGATCACCGCTTCTATATCAGAAGCCACTCCGCCTAAATCACGCCCATAAACATTAGCATAGATGTCGTAGACAGGTTGTATGTTGAGATGATTCTCCACCCCTACTGTAGAGCGACGGATCGGTTTAGCTAGGTTACTTAGAAGTTGAGATTCTTTTGTCAGGGGACTAGCAACGGGCATGCGCATCAGAGCATCTAGCGAGTTAATCCGGTATTTTGGCAGCTGTACGGCGATGAAATACGGAATGCCTTGCACTCTGTCTAACCAAAAATTGGGAGTCACGACGATGCTTGAGTTGTAGGTATTCAAAATGTCATCCACAATTTCGCGTTGACTAATTCCAACACGTTGCAAAAGTGTACGATCGACATCGAGAAAAAATTCTGGTGCATCTAAAATCTGGTGCAGATGGACATCTACCGCGCCGGGAATCTTAGAGATCTTCTCAACCATTTCACGGGCAATCGCCACATTATGCGCTTTGTCATATCCTATGATCCTGACATCAATCGGTGTTGGCAAGCCAAAATTTAAAATTTGATTCACCATATCTGCCGGCTGAAAATAGAATAAAAGATTACCGAATTTATCATTCAAATGTGTGCGCAGCATTTGAGTGTATTCTTGGGTGGAAAATCTCCTCTCCGGCTTAAGCGAAATGAGTATTTCTCCATCGGAAGAACCCAGTGTGGCATTATCCCCGAAGGCTAAGCTATACGCTTCGGACACTAACCCAATATTGTCGATCATCATGGCAATTTCCGAGGGAGGGATCACCTTCTTAATTTCATCCTCCACCATGCCAAAAATTTCTTCGGTCACTTCAATCCGCGTTCCTGTGCGCGCTTTGACATGCAAACGCAACTGATTCGCATCCACTGAAGGGAAAAAATCTCTGCCGATGTAAGGGATAAGCAATAGCGCACTTAATAAAAAAATGCCAAATAAGGCACAGAGGAAACCGCGTTGATCGAGCGCCCACTTTAAGGCTCGAGTATAGGATTTTTTTAAATGGCTAAACTGGTTTTCGAATTTCACATGCTGCCTATCCAACCAGGTGCGAGGGCCTCCCCCTGTGTAGAGATACATTTCCGCTGGCAGCAAATAATCAATCATGACCGGTACCAAGGTCCGCGACAAAACATAGGAAGCAGACACGGCAAAAACCACGGCTAAAGCAAAGGGCACGAAAAGAAATTTCGAAGGGCCTGTCAAGAGGACAACGGGCAGAAAAACGATGCAAATGGAAAGCGTTGAAACAAAAGCTGGAATCGCCACCTGATAGGAGCCATCCAGGATAGCTCTTGTAAGGTCTTTATCCATGCCAATGTTGCGGTGAATATTCTCGATAGTCACAGTGGCATCATCGACCAATATCCCAATAGCTAGCGCTAGACCACCCAGAGTCATCAAATTTAAGGTGAAGCCAAACAAACTCAAAAAAATGATCGAAGTCAGGATGGAGAGTGGAATGGAAATTAATACGATTAAGGTGCCACGCCAGCTTCCAAGAAAGATCAGAATCATCATGCCAGTCAAAAAAGCAGCCAATACCCCCTCAGTCACAACGCTCATGATGGCTTGTCGCACAAAAACAGACTGATCGAAAAGCAAGTCGATCTGCATGCCTTTTGGAGCGGCTCCGCGGATGGTAGGGAGCTGCTCCCAAACGGATTTGACAATGTCTAACGTCGAAGCCGCTCCATTTTTGAGGATGGCAAAAAGGACAGCGCGCTGCCCGTCGTTGCGCACAATATTCGTCTGCGGCGCGAAGCCATCATGCGCAAACGCTACATCCCTCAAAAAAACCACCACATTGTCCACCGTTTTAACCGGAACATCGTTAAAGGTCGCAATCAAATCGGGCGTGTTATTCATATTCAGGCGATAGTCAATATCCCCTATACGTGTATTCCCTGTAGGGAGTGTTAATATTTGGCTATTGACAGCTTCCGTTACTTCTCGGGCTGAAATCCCTTTGGCTTGCATAGCAATGGGATCAATATCGACCATGACCTGCCGCACTTTTCCACCATAGGGAGTGGGAAGAGTCGTCCCTTGGATCGTCGCTAACCTTTGCCGGATCCGAAAGTTCCCATAATCGTAAAGCTCTGTTTCCGACAAGGTTTGACTTGATAGAATCATTTGTACCAAAGGGACGGTATTGGCATAAAATCTTAAAATAATGGGGGGAAGAATCCCGGCCGGCATCCGCCTTAGAATAGCTTGTGAGACAGCTGTCGCTTGTGATACGGCCGTTTGCACTTCGGCTTCGGGATTGAAATACAACCGGATAATGCCAAACCCATCCAGGGTTTGGGACTCCATTCTCTCAATATCATTCACATTATTAGAAAGCGCATATTCACTATACGTCGTAATCCGCTGCGCAAATTCTTCGGCAGGCAATCCGGCATAAGACCAGATGACGCTGACCACAGGAATATTGATGTTGGGGAAAATATCTTTTGGTGTTACAAGGGAAAAGGTTCCCCCCAAGAGGGTAATCAGAAGGGCCACCACCACAAATGTATAGGGACGCCTTAAGGCAAGCGTTACAATCCACATATTTCTAAAAAACTATTTGTCAATCAATGCTTTTTTTCTAAATATAAATTTGGGTATAGAGTGTTTAACCAGGAAAATCAAGTGAAGTTTTTAAAAATTCATCTGCTTTGTATTTTAATCTGCTTGAGCGGGTGTATGGTCGGACCTGATTATCACCCGCCGATTCCTGAAGCACCCAATGAATGGAAAAATGCGGAAGCGCAAAATGAAGGTTATCCTGATGTAGAAGCTTGGTGGGACATCTTTTTGGATGATAAATTGGATGAGCTAGAATCTATCGCCATCGCTAATAATAGAAATCTTTTTGCTGCCTATGAAAGAGTCCAAGAAGCACGCGCCTTTACAGGCGTCGTGGGGGCTGATTTATATCCTCAATTTAATTTAGATCCCGTGTATAATAACCAAAGTCTACTCATTAAATTACCTGGGATGGTACCGCCTTCCTTCCTCCGAGCACATGAACTGCTTTATCAGCTTCCAGTCAACTTAAGCTATCAACTCGATTTATGGGGCCGATTGCAGGATCAATACTATTCGGCAAAATACCAGTGGCAAGCTCAGATTGAAGATTATAAATTCGTCTTGCTTACGCTAACAACCGATCTCGCCAGCTTTTATTATCAATTGCGCAACGCGGATACACAGCTGGATTTGCTTGCAGATACGATTAAAACCCGCGAGAAGGCTTTCACCATCAATCAGTCGCGCTATGATGCCAAAATTGTCAACTATTCTGATGTCTCGCGAGCAGGGCTCGAAGTGGATAACGCGCGTACACAGTACCAAGAAATTCAACGGCAGCGCGCAATTTTGGAAAACCGCATTGCCGTCTTAATAGGCATTAGCCCTTCCGAGTTTTCTATCGAACATCTCCCTTTAAAAGGAGATCCACCTGTAGTCCCGGCTGGCATTCCTTCCACGGTTTTGATGCAACGGCCTGATATTGCTTCGCTTGAACGACAGATGGCAGCTGCTCACTCTCTCGTCAAAGCAGCTTATGCTTCGTTTTTTCCCTCATTCGAAATCACCGGCGGCGCGGGCTATTTAAGTCCTGTGCTCTCGTTATTTTTAAAGCATAAAAGCCGTTGGTGGATGTATGGGGCAAGTATGGATCAAACACTTTTCGACGGTTTCCGCAAAACCAATAACTTGTATCTGCAGTGGTCTACCTTTAAAGAAATTGGTTATGAGTACCAACAACAGGTTTTTCAAGCGTTAGAGGAAGTTGAAGATGCTCTGTCAGATATCCAGCGGTATGCATTAGAATTTATCAGCTCGGAAGGATCGGTAAAATGGGCACGCAAGACCACCCAAATTGCGCGCGATCGCTACTTTCAAGGAGTCACTTTTTATTTGGATGTCATGGATAGCGAAAGGGACCAACTGTCGGCGGAAATCATTTCAAATAATTTGCTGGCGCAGCGCTATCTAGCCACTATTCACCTGATTCGCGCGATTGGGGGCACCTGGAGCCTCTGCAATTAAGATTATGGCTTGCTATCCTCGTCGCGATTGTTACCTGAAATTTTACCAAGGATACTCTTGCCTTGATCTTTGATTTTCTCATACCATTTTCTAGCCCAAAGAAATTCTTTGCCTAATATCGCTAAACCTATAGGAATGACGACAAAAGCCGGTCCAGGAAGAATCAGCATTGCAATACCTGCTAATAAAATGGTGCTCCCGACCACTAATGTAATGATTTTTTTAAGCTGCCTAAGAGTCATCTGCGAGAATTCATTTTCAGCAATTGGAGATTTTAATGGGGCTGTGTCTATTGCGAAAATAGAAGCCAATACGCCGATTAAAAGGATTCCTCCAATGATCGCCAGCGATGCACCGATTGGAATGGGGTAATAATGCGCCATTAACATCTTAACCCCCACAAATCCCATCAGAAAGGCCAAGCTTGTTTTAAGATAGTCGAATTTTTGCATCATGCTTGCCAAAGCAAAATAGAGCGAACGCAACCCTAGAATGGCAAAAATATTCGAAGTAAAAACCAGAAAGGGTTCTTGAGTCACTGCAAAAATGGCCGGAATCGAGTCGATCGCAAATAAGATATCGGAACTTTCAATGATCACTAGCACGATAAAAAGAGGTGTCATTTGCCAAGATCCATTTTTTTGCACAAAAAAATGATCTTCATGAAAGGTCTCAGTGACTGTAAAAAAACGGTAAGCTAGACGTACTAATGCATTTTTTTCAGGCTGCACATTGTCATGCCGGGCGGACAACATCTTAACAGCAGTGAAAATCAGCAAAACCCCAAACACATAATTAATCCAAGCAAAAGTAGAAATCAGCACAATTCCGCCCAGAATCATAATGAAGCGCAGCACTAAGACCCCTAATATCCCCCAAAACAACACGCGGTGCTGATACATTAAAGGAACTTTGAAATAACTAAAAACCAATGCGATAATTACAATGTTGTCTAAGCTTAAAGATTTCTCAATGACATATCCGGCGAAAAATTGTAAGGCAGCTTCGCGGCCGCTTAAAGCTTCCACGCCGTTCAGTCCCATCCCAAACCAATGATATTCATAGAGAAAATAAACAAACACATTGAAGACTAAGGATATTGTGACCCAACACAATGACCATGCTAGAGCCTCTTTAGTGCTGACTTCCCTGGGAGTTTTATGAAAAACACCTAAATCCAGAATGAGCATCCCTATAATTAAAATAAAAAAACCAGCCCACAGCCATATTTCCATGATATAATGCCCTTGATTCATTATTCGTGAAAACTCAGCCTAGCGACTTCAGTTTCTAAATTCAATATTTTATTTGAAATTATCTTCCACAATTAGAAATTCTGGAGGGAAGTGTCAATAAGAGATTTGAATGGCTCCTGAATGCACAGCAATTGTGCAGGTGCACAACTGCTGTAGAGCCTGACCTTAAGAATTTTTAATCATTTTTTTGATCATTTACATTAACAAACAAACGCGTGAGAAATATAGGTGTTCCTTTAACAACTGGCAAACGATTAGCTAAATAAGTAAGCATAATTTTTTTGATTTTTGGTACAGTAAAACTAAACATCACTATTGCTTGAGCGGATTCGACAGTCTGAATCTCTTTTCCTTTGATAGGAAGACTTCTCCCTTCTACATCTGAAACTCTACAGATGGTTCTGATATCAAATGTCCCTGGATTCTTGACTAATACCGCCAGTTCTGAGCCTATTGTCGCAGCTTGTCCTATTGGAAGATCTTTTTTAGTAGTGCAATTGTACAATTTCAAACTCAATCGTAGCTCAGGGACTACGCGAGGCTCTCTAGTTGGATTTATTGATAATGGGTTTTCTAAATGACAATATTGAATGGCGCATTTTTTGCTGCTGCGAAAAGCAGATGGAGCACTTGGCGACCATTTACTTTTACTGGAAAATTTGAGCAAAAACTCTGGATTTTTTTTTAAAGGCCCTGTTTTAGTATGGGCTAACAGAATGATGTCAGTGGGCTTAAGTTTATAAATCTTCTCCATAAGATCTGCTTTCTTGCGAAGACAAACCCCTTTAGAGTAGATCAAAGCTGATTGATAATCGACTAATTGCACATCGGAGGTATTTAAATTAACCATTAGAGTTCTCTTTTTTGTATTTATAACGATTTCGAAATATTTTTTTAATTTAATTCTAGATTTGAATTGTTAATACTTTTAGAATAACAAGCTATTATTGATTCTTATGAGCCCCTCGGTTTAGAAAGAGGTTTCATAAACCAATGAAAAAACACTAACAAGTCAGATTTTAAAATTCAAATAAAACAACCTTAAAAAAAATAATAACTCTCTTGCATTCTAACTTCATCCCGTAGGCTTCAACATGACTATCAAAAAAGAAAAAAGTTATGGCAAACTAGCTTCAGAATCGTATGGAATCTGGTTTCCAGAAAATCCAGAGGGATATGAAGATACTGCTTTCTATCGTCAGTTTATTCAGGATAAAGGCGAACCCGCACTAGAGCTAGGCTGCGGAGATGGCAGACTATTGGTGCCTTTTGTCTGTGAAGGACTTGATGTTTCCGGCGTAGATTTGTCCCCCCATATGTTAGACATTTGCCGAGCAAAAGCTAAAGCTAAAGGAGTCTCTCCTCATTTGTACCAGCAAGGGATGCAGGCCTTGGATCTTCCCCAAAAATACAAAACCGTTTTTATTCCTTATGGTTCCTTTATGCTCGTCAGTGACTTAAACGATGCTCAAGCCACCCTAAAAGGGGCTTATCAACATTTACAAAAAAACGGAACTTTAATCATCCCACTCTTTTTACCTTACCTGCATGATATTCACATTGAAGCTCCGCAAGAAAACATCTGGAGAATTAGGCGAGAAGGTATGCGGAATCAGGATGGAGCTTTAGTCAAGTGCTGGGAAAAAGCACATTACGATTTTACGCAGCAGTTAGAAATCGCAGAATTTCGTTTAGAAGTATTCAAAGACGGTGAACTGATTGAATCCGATGAAGAAAATATGCGCTTGCGCTGGTATACGCAAGAGCAATTCCGCGAGATGCTTGCAGAAGCAGGTTTTGCTCAGATCACATGTAGAAAAGGATATAGTGCCCTGCCTGCGGAAGAAAAGGATTCAGAATTCACCTTTATAGCCAAAAAGCTAAGCACTTGAACTCGAAGCATTATCTACTATTTGAGGTCAGCGCAGAATGCGGATTATAAAGCACGTTAAGGATTTCAATGTCCCTGTAAATGCCTTAACGCGCTCTTTTCCACCAACTTATCCCTTTGCCATACATAAAAG
>PEQL01000038.1 GCA_002786175.1 Parachlamydia sp. | reverse complement strand
CATTAAGCTGTAAAAATGACTTTATAATAAACTCATTATATCATCTTTCAATTCAAATAACTTCCGGCCTTGTGACTCAGATTGGGACTCAGGCATTAGAAAACAACCGATAAGGATATCGAAAGTCCTTCTCTTAATTCACGAGTCAAATCAAATAATACAATACTTTTTCGCTTTCCAGAAAATTCTATCTTGACCCTCAACTCGGGAAAAACAGTGGACATTTCGGGTATAGAGATAGATCTCTTTCGGATTTTTATTGGCGGTATTGGTTACGGGGGCGGAGCATCGAAACTGTCGGCTCAGGCAATGCAAGCAATTGGTCAAGGGGAGAGCGTCTACAATGTGCCGGGGTAATTCATGATGATTTCATTGAAATTCAGATGATCTCCGCCAAAGATCAAGTTATCCCTGTATCAAACATCAGGGAAATTATTCATGAAGCTTTAGAAAAAGGATTTACGCATATTAATCTGCCTATTGACCGCAACGGACACGCATCTCTAGCCGCTTTTGTTCTTTCAAACGAAGGATCTGCTACTCACCGCGCATTATGTCTCACGGTAAACGCTACCAAGATAATAAGAAATTAATCGAGCTTATCTCAACACTCCTTTCCCCACCCGTTTGCTTTGTAAAAGGAGATCTACCCGTTTTACATCTTCTGGACCAGGGAGGAGAAGAAAGTGCTGGTTGTGGTTACTATGCGCTCTACACAGTTTTATTATTAAAGGATCATGTTGACTTAAGAAATCTAACTTCTTTTAATGACGCCCCAATGTTTGACGAAACTCACGATAAAAAAATTCGCGCCGAATTAGTTATTAGAACACTACTAGCCTTTGGGACCGAAAACGTCGTTCACGAGAGATGGAGCAACCCCAGAGATGGTATTTTCAATAGGATTGGAAGTATAGAGTTAGGGAAATTGATCAAAACGCTCAATCAACTAACCTCTGAGTGGTGATTGTTTGCTAAGTAACCTTTTCTATTTAGGAATATGCCTGTGGTGAGTGATTTCTTGTTTTAACGCAGTACTGTCTGGAAAGCATAGCGAGCAGATCACTATTATCAAAAATGAGAGGATGAATCCTACAATTTCAGGGGCAACATCCAACTTGACATCCTGGATAGATTGATAAAAAATCAGCGAAAGCCAAACGGCAGTACTTAAAATAATTCCAGCTAAAACTCCTACATAACTTGCTTTTTCCCAAAACATGCCAAAAATTAAAGGAAAGAAAACGATGACCATTGTGACTTTCCCACTATTTTCCACAAGTTGATGAATGGAATCGGTAGAATAAAGGGCGAATAAGCACACAAAAAGTGTGACCGTCACCAATGTCAGCCGCACGACTAATAAATTGGCTTTTCTGGGGAAAAACTCTCCAAGCACATTTCGACTTAATACTATAGACGTCGCCAAAAGCGTCCCTGAGGCCGTCGAAAGGATTGCTGCAAACAAAGAGCCAAAGAAAAACACCTGCACGACCTTCGGGACATGATCCATCACAAAATACGCAATGTATAGATTGAAATCTTCAGGAATTTGACCTGTGGCTTCTAGCTGCATTTTAGTGGCTGCCAATACGATAAAGAGAGGAATAAGGGTGATGGTCAAATACACAAAACCTCCAAGAATAGTACTTTGCACGGCAACCCTGGCACTTTTGGCCGAAGTAATCCTTTGAAAAGTATCTTGCTGCGGGATTGTACCCAGAATCATGCTAAAAAGAATGCCAAATATAAAGGTATAATTGGGATAGTCAGCATCAAATTCTAGAGAAGTTCGGTGGGTTTTAACTGCAAAATCCAAAACTTCTGAAAATCCGCCAGACATATCTGCAATAAGAAATAACATAAAAATCAAAGAGAGAGAGATAATCACAGTCTGAATAAAATCATTGATCGCAACTGCCAGCATTCCCCCTTTGAAAGTATAACCTACAATGATAGCAGCCCCCAGCATAATCCCGGCATCAACCGTGACGGCCCCTTTCAGCATAAAAGAGAGGACATTGCCAAAGGCTATAAACTGCGCCGCAATCCATCCCACATAGGATAGAGAAATGGCAAGTCCGATCATAATTTCAATCATTTTCCCATAGCGATTGTAGAAGAAATCGACGATGGTAATCACATCCATATTGTAAAACCGCCGGGCAAAGAAAAAACCGAGAATCATCAAACATAAAAAAGCCCCGATGGGGTCTGAGATCACCCCCACTAACCCATGTTCCATGAAGGATTCTGGAATACCCAGAATGGCTTCGGCTCCAAACCAGGTAGCAAACACTGTGGCAGTCGATATGGACAAAGGTAAAGAACGATCAGCGATTGCATAAGCTTTTACAGTATGGACATTTCTGGAGAGATATATCCCTATAAATGAAGAGAGGAGAATAAAAATTAAGGAATAAGTCAGGATGTCCATTTCCCCTCTTCACTTTGAAGTCATTAAATATACTCAACAGTATTTTTAGCAAAAAAATCCTTTAGAATTGTAGATAACATTTTTTCCATCTATTGCCATATAAAAAAATTTGAATGGTCTCCTGTTTTGCAAATTAGACAAGTTGACAAAAAACATCCTCTCGCCTATCAGCATACTTTTAAATTTAAATTAAGGTTGGATATGTTTCTTAGAACATTATTTTTTTGCATTTTGACTCTATGTGATCTTGCGCAGGCTAACGCATGCACAGGCATTATTCAAAAAGCCGAGAATGGGGATTGGGTTTATGCCAGAACCATGGAATTTGGGGCTGATCTCATCTCTTTTGACCTGATGTTTGTACCACGCGGGATTTCATATACCTCTGAGATTTCCACTAATAAAACGGGTGCAAAGTGGACAACCAAATATGGGCATGTCGGTTTTAATCCCTTTGGAATGCCTATCCTCGCTGATGGATTAAATGAAAAGGGTTTGGCCTGCGGCGCCTTTTACTTTCCAGGATGGGCTGAATACCAGTCAACAGGGCCTCAGGATAGCTCAAATGCCATTTCAAATATTGATTTTGTCTCCTGGGTGCTTGGGAATTTTGCGACAGTCAGTGAAGTTCGCGAAGCATTGAAACAAACTAAGGTTATTGGTGTTCCATTCGCGGCTTGGGGCTTCATTCCTCCCCTGCATTACTTCATGGCAGACAAAACCGGCGGGAAGGCTGTTATTGAATATGTGGGTGGGGAACTTAAAATTTACGATACCACCTTAGGAGCCATTACTAATGCACCTGATTATGACTGGCACATGGTCAATGCCCGCAATTATATCGGCCTGCGTGCATTAAACGACCCTTCCATCAAAATCTCGGGACAGGAATTATCACAATTTGGACAAGGCTCAGGAGCCATTGGGCTACCCGGTGATTTTTCACCACCCTCACGCTTTATTCGGGCGGCATTTTTCAATACTGTTGTCTTAAATGGCAAAGATGCGCTTGAGCAAGTCAAAAGAGCCTTTAGAATCTTAAACCAATTCGACATTCCTAAAGGAGCCGTCCGAGAAATAAGCAAAGGGAAGGAATTTTACGATGAAACACAATGGACAAGTGCGGCGGATTTGACTAATCTCCAATATTTTTTTCATACTGATGTGAGCAGGGAAATTCGTTCTGTCAGTTTGAAAGCGCTTGATCTAGATGCTAAAAAGACCGCTTCTTTGCCTGTGAAAACGCCTGAAGTGATCAAAGATCTTTCTTCAAGCTTGTAAGAGCGTTGATCCTGCTGGAAAACTCCAGCAGGTCATTTAAAAGCTAATGCTTTGTATAATCGGAAGAAAGTGTTACCTCTTCCCAAGCATTGAATTCAATTCTGAGTTCTTCAAGTTTTTGATGCGCACGTTCGTAAGCAAAACCTCCAAGCAATAAGTGCAATGGCGGATTTTCTGATGTTACCGCTTGTACAATAGCATCGGCAGCCAGTGCTGGATCACCAGGTTGGTTGCCATGGCGCTCAATAGCTGCTGAACGTGTTAGCCCGGCAGTTTGATCATAATCTGAAATATGGGCAGCAGCTGTTGTCAAAGAACTGCCGAGAAAGTCTGTGCGGAAAGGCCCGGGCTCCACAATAATAACATCGATACCCAACGGAGCAACTTCTAACGCGAGGGCTTCCGAGAGACCTTCAATGGCAAACTTTGTCGAATTATAAATTCCCCAACCTGCTAACCCAACTAATCCACCTATCGATGAAATATTCACAATGCGGCCGCTGCGTTGCTTGCGCAGATAGGGCAAAATGGCACGAGTCACTCGGATCAAACCAAACACATTCGTTTCGTAAACCTTAGCAATCTCAGCGTCGCAAGCTTCTTCAACAGCACCCAGTAATCCATGTCCAGCATTATTGACAAGAACATCAATTCTTCCGAAACGTGCGATTGCTGAATCTACGACCCGAGAAATTTGGGCAGAATCCTGCAGATCTAAAGCGACAGTTAGCAAACGATCAGAGGCGGCTGAAAAATCTGCCGCTACTTTCTGCGGATTGCGTGAAGTGGCGATAACCGAATCCCCTCGCTGCAGTGCAGCGCGGACAAGTTCATGACCAAAACCCTGAGAAGTGCCTGTAATGAACCAAACACGTGGACTAGAATGCGCTTTCATAAACTGTTCCTTGAATTTATAAGAATTCAGGCCCTTTGACCATTTTTTCTTTGGATTAATGATTTTCCCATCAACAACGCCAGTGCTATTGCCTTGTAATGTATAGTGCGGCGCTCCTTAGGTTTCGGATCTGTCCATAAAATGATTTGAACAAAATCAGCAAATCACCCATAGATTAGCAAAAATAAAATATTTTTTTCAAAGAAGTTAAGGAGAAATTCTATGCCTCGTATTGTTTACTTCCACAAAATTGGCGGTCCAGAAGTCTTACAAATTGAGAATGTGGAAGTTTCCCCTCCACAAGCAGGTGAAGTTCGTATTAAAGTTAAAGCTCTAGGACTCAATCGAGCTGAATCGATGTTCCGCTCAGGAAAGTATATTATGGAACCCAAGTTCCCTTCTCGTTTGGGCTATGAAGCCTCCGGGATCGTCGAAGCTGTAGGGCCAGGCGTCACAGAATTTATTCCTGGTGATATTGTCAGCGTCATTCCCCCTGATGATCAAGGTAAGTATGGTGTTTATGGCGAGATTGCAACAGTTCCAGTAAAATATGTAGTCAAACATCCTCCAGCGCTTTCTTTTGAGGAAGCTGCAGCTGTGTGGATGCAATACATGACGGCTTATGGGGCATTGATCGATATTGCAGCCATCAAATCAGGAGACTACGTGGTTATTACAGCCGCTTCGAGCAGTGTGGGGCTGGCCGCTATTCAACTGTGCAATTTGGTAGGAGCAATACCAATTGCGACTACCCGCACACAGGACAAAAAGCAAGCTCTTCTAACAGCAGGGGCTCGTCATGTCATTGTCACCCAGGATGAAAATTTGACTGAAAGACTTAATGAAATCACCAAAAACAAAGGCGTCCGGATCGTTTTCGATCCTGTAGGGGGAAAAGCTGTTGTAGATTTAGCTGCAGGCATGGCTCCTGGAGGCATTCTCTTCCAATATGGAGCGCTTAGCCCTGACCCCACCCCATTTCCCCTCTTCACAGCGCTCTTCAAGTCGCTCACCATGCGCGGCTACGTCCTTTTTGAGATTTTAAATGATGCTGTCCGTTTTGAAAACGCCAAAAAATTTATTCTCACTTCACTAGCAAGTGGTAAATTAAAACCTATCATTGCTAAAACGTTCCCGCTGGAGAAAATTGTGGAAGCTCATCGCTATTTAGAATCTAACTCTCAAATCGGAAAAATCATCGTCACAGTTTAATTCCTTCAAAAAGCCTCGGTCAGTTCACTGTCCGAGGCGCTTTTCTTTATCAGGTGCTAAAGGAATACTCTGTTCAAACTGAAGATATTCTCCGGATCATGCTTCAGTTTCACCCATTCAAACCTGGCTATATTCGCACCATAATACTCTGTCAAATAATTGGTGAGATCTGGGTCAGGATTCCCGACGTAGTCGCCTATTGTATAGGGAAGCAAGCGTTCTCGAACCGCCAAAACATTTTTTTGCTTTTGATCATCATTTTCGTTCAATTGCAAATGCCCCTGTCGATTTATACTCAAGCTTGTCTGTGAGAAATACAGCGATTGAATCTTCAATGCGTTTAATGGCCTGATTCCAATTAACCATTTCAATAGTCGCGATCACAGGTTTTCCCACTCTTAAAAGAGGAGCAAGCTGAATCAAAAACAATACCAAAGTAGGAACTATCCGTTGGGTGGAACAAGAGAACTGTTTTGCGGTTCCGCTCGTTTCAGATGTAAATCGCGAAGTTTATGCCCGAAAAATTGTTTTAGCAACCGGCATTCAAGGCTCAGGAGAATGGACTGTTCCCGAACACATCAAAAAGAACATCCCCAAAGACTATTACTATCAGACCAGTGAGATGATCGATTTTGCAAAAATTACAGGAAAAAAAGTCGGCATTTTAGGGGGCGGCCCTTGCGCTTTTGATAATGCACTGCAGTGCTGTGAACATGGAGCCAGGGAAGTACACCTGTTTTTCAAAAAACCAAAACTCGTGAATCTGCACGTTTTTCTTTGGGGAGAATACTCCGGCTTTTTAAAGAATTTCCCCTCCCTGCCCGATCAGGATAAATGGCGCTTGATCGCTAAAATGATCGAGATAGGGCAACCCCCGACACCTCAAGGGTTTGCCGCCATAAATTCTAAAAAAAATGTGTTCAAACATTTTACAAGTCCGTGGCTAGATTCAAAGATGCTCCACGAACATCCCACGGTGATCACGCCTGAAGGGGAAATATCTTTAGATCTGCTGATCATTGCGATTGGTTGGAACGTCAATTTATCACTCCGAGAGGAACTCAAAGCCTTTCATCACCAAATCGCCTTGTGGTCAGATCGATTTGTGGCGCCACCACATCAACACTATGATATGCTGCTCAACTCGCCCTACCTGGGCAAGGGCTCTAACTTTCAGGAGAAAATACCCGGCACAGCACCTTACCTCAACGCCATTTTCAACTGCACCGGCGGGGCTTTCCTCAGCACTGGTTTTAACGCAGGCACAGGCTTAACAGGAATGAAATATAGCATCAAGAGTGTGGTTCAGGAGATCACCAATCAACTCTTTCTCGATAATATCGATTATTTTTATCAAAGCCTTGCAACCTACCACGACTACATCTTCGATAATTCAACGAACTAAGTAGCAGCCAGCCATTCTAACGCACGTGGCTGAAACTGCAATTCCTGTTTTGCTTTCGCATTGGAGGCACCGCGCAATTTCGTGGCATAATAAACAAAGTCAGCACCTTTTTGTTGCAACCCTTCTGTCTCACTGATTTGAGGGGGTTGTATCGCTCCCAAGTACCGCGCAAAGGCCGGCAGCCATTCGCGCATCGCGCTAGGATTATCACCTACAATGTTATAGGCCCCCGGTGAGCCTTTAAGTGCCTGGCTGATGGCTTGCGCTGCATCTTCAATGTGCACAAAATTCCAAACCCCCTCCCCTTGGCCAACTAGCGGGAATTGTTGCTTGTGTATTTGCTGTGCCACATTGGCTCCCGGATGAAACCATGTTCCTGGTCCATAAAAGAAACCAAAACGCAAGGCTACCCCTTCCATTTTAGTAGAATGCAATACGCGGTTTTCAATCGCCGCATAGACACGCGAACCCGCTGCAACTCCCGGAGAAGCTTTAAAAACAAATGAAACAGTCTCATCCGCTAACCCATCTCCAGGCTCATAATAAAATCCAGTTGATTGCGCAATATAACGCTTAACACCCTGCATTTCAGCTGCCGCTTGAAGATTAGCACCCCCTTCAAGTCTGATCTTAGAATCCATTTCAGCAGCCTGACGCATCGCTTCGGGCGTATATTCTTTAGGCAAGCTTGTCAGCATATCGATGACAATTTCTGGTTTCAAGTCGGCAAAGACAGCGAAAACCGCCTCACGCCCCAGCACATTTAAAACTACCGGCTTTGCCCCCTTCTCTATAATTATGTGAGCTCGTTCTTTAGATTGCGTCATCCCGTATACTTCATGACCTGACTGAACTAAAAAGTGAATTAATCGCCTACCAATAGCCCCTGAAGCTCCAGCAATCAAAATTTTCATAAATACCCTTATCTTTAAAAAAAGGTAGACAACCAACCATTATTTTAATTGAAATTAAAACTAACACAGCAGATACTCTGCCACAAATTAGTGTGAACATATCATGAGGTTAAACCAATGCAGATTTCAAGATTTATTCTATTCATTTCTTTATTCATCCTCGCCTGCAGCTTTTCCTTAATGAGTAAGGATGTTGAGATTGAGAAGGGAAATGTGATTTACTTTTTTGAATCTGGTAAAATGCAATGCTCATCTGAAATCAATTCTGAAGGACACACGTTTGTTTTATACCAAAGTTTGAGTAAAAATACGCGGGTTGAATTTAATAGCATCAAGCGTAACCCGAAGAAAGAATTCGTCTTAACTGCCCTCATGTTAGTTGAAGCAGAAACGGAGCTTTGTGCAGGCTGGGTCAATATGCAAGAAGTTAACATAGGAATTGATCCTAAGCCTGTTGAAAAAGTCACCTTATCAGGCAAGATTGTCTATAAAAATGACCTTATCACCGTAATGAATGCGGTATAGTGACCAAGAGTGCTCTAGATCTTATCTGAAGGGCGCTCATCATCCGGATGAAAAGGGGGATAAGAAATCACACATAAGCGATTTTTTGCTGAAGATTTAATAATCTTGTGGTGCAGTCCTTTAGAAATGACACATAATTCATTGGCTTTTAAAGGATAAACCTCTGTCTTATCTGTATGAGGATCATAGATTTCGAGTGAAATTTCCCCATCCAAAACAAAATAAGTTTCGTCAAAGCTCTGATGAAAATGTCCCTCAGTCGGTTGGATATCGATACAAACGGCAACTCCAAGCGGATAATGATCATCCTTCTTTAAAATATTGTGCACCTCGCCGCAGGTGGAAGAATTCACAACATAATGATCTGAAAGATGTTTAATGAGCATAAAACCTCAAAAAAATGAGTTGAATTGGATCTCTCTAATATAACGTAAAATTTTAGACAGGTTTGCCAAAAACAAGCCGGCTAAAGTGTGATCTTCATTTGAACCATGCAAGGAATCAAAGAATTAAAAAAATGCGTGATCCACGCCTATTAAGTATTAAATTTATAGTCAAAACCTGACTCATACAATTCTTTTGGCTCTTTGTTATCAAACTGATGCTTCATGTATTGGATAGATCCCAAATTCCACTCATCACCTAAGACTTCTTTGCATACGCTATCCATTTTTTCAGGAGTCAAACCAAATTCATGAGTTAGCCTTGCGAACTTATCTAAAAGATCGTGGATACATCTACCTTTCTTTTTTCGAGTTTTAGCCAAATCATGCACCCAATTTACAAGGCATGCATTTAATTCTTTTTCATAGTCTCTCAAAAGGTTGATAACGCCTGCGTGAAGCTTAGGACTTGTCCATTTATGTTGAGGATTTTTCATAATGGCAAGCAGAGTTTCAGCTTGTTTTTTGCATGTGTAATAATCAAAGACAAGATCATCTTCTGTAAAATCAATAATTCTAAAAGCTGATGCAGCCGTATCCTTGTCTTTTTCACGAATCCATTCTTTGATATGAGCTTCATCATATACGACATTGTCCGGGCCTCTTACAGGTCTTTCAAAAAATGTCAAACTGATAGGGCACGTATAATCTTCAGCTAAGTTATTTTGTGTACAAAAATTATCAAGATGCTCTTTAACTTGAGCAGTCATAAATTTTATTTTCCACTCTTGATAATGCGTGCTTTTCTTCATAATGTAGACAGTCGAGCCGCCAGCACCTACACAGCCAGTCACAAAGCCCGCTACTCCACCACCAATGACCCCAATAGCTCCGCCTATTCCAGCTCCGGCCGGACCGCCTACAAGAGCGCCAATCCCAGCTCCTCCAGCTCCTCCAGCTCCTCCACCTGCTACAGTCCCGCCACCAATGATGACAGCGCCTACAATAGCTGACTTAATGAGGCCTTTCTTATTTTTTTTGTATTCGGCTTCACTGATGTAACGATAAGCATACCCCCGAGTTTTAGGCATATTAGCACGCGCATGTGCCTCGTAACGCTGTTCTTGGCTTAATAAATGATTGTCAGATCTTCCTAATATACGCATTAGTCTCCTATAGCCAAATAATGTTTCTTTTTAGTTCATGCGGAATAATTATTCCTGCCCAAAAACTTTTCATGGTCAATTTTTTATTATTCTCTTTGCAAATTTTTTTTCTATGTAAATAAATAGCTACACTTAAAGGAATCATACCTAAACCGCATGTGCCAATAATTGCACCAAAAGCCACGGCTACTTTAACCTTACTTTGCCAACTATGATATTTTTTCATGCACTCCAAAGGATTCATCCCTTTATATAGCCTTGCTTTTTCTCCTTTTGCTGGTTTATAGGGCGGATTTCTTAATATAGCAAATTTTAATGGTGGTGATTTTCTGATAAAAAC
>PEQL01000037.1 GCA_002786175.1 Parachlamydia sp. | reverse complement strand
CTGCTCACACATTAGAAAAAGAATGCTGGATGACACGCCATAGACCGCAGTTTCAAAAGCAATGCTTGAAGGTTTACTCCATTCCCTTTATCATCTAGGTAAAGACAAAGGAGTTAGCATGAATAAGCTCATTTTGATGCGTCACGGAGAGTCCGAGTGGAACCGCTTAAATCTTTTTACAGGTTGGGTAGATGTTCCTTTATCCACTAAAGGGATCCAGGAAGCATTGGATGCTGGCCAGTTGATCAAGGATATGCCGATTGATCTTATCTTTACTTCTTCGTTAATACGCGCCCAGATGACTGCCATGCTAGCTATGAGTTGTCATTCCTCAGGCAAGGTTCCTGTTGTGCAACATCCAGGTGAAGGAAAGTTGGAGGAATGGAGTCGGATATACAGTATAGAGACAGAAAAGTCCTGCATCCCTGTGTTTAATGCTTGGGAGTTAAATGAAAGAATGTATGGAGAACTTCAGGGGGTAAATAAAGCGGAAATGGTCAAAAAATTTGGAGCTGACCAAGTGAAGTTATGGCGCCGCAGTTTTGACGTTCCTCCTCCGCACGGAGAAAGCTTAAAAATGACCGCAGCACGGTCTATTCCCTACTTCAAAGAAAAAATATTCCCTTTCCTCGAACAAGGCAAAAATGTGTTTGTTTCGGCACATGGAAATTCGCTGCGCTCTATTATCATGCACTTAGATCAACTCACCGAAGAAGAGGTTCTGCATCTAGAGCTTGCCACAGGCGTGCCTATCTTCTATACGTTTCAAAATGGAAAATTGATTAAAGAGTAGCCGATGCCTCACGGAATTTATCTAGATAATAATCTAACGACCCGTCCTTCGAAAAAAGCGATTAGCGACATGCTTGTTTTTTTAACGGAGCAGTGGGGGTCTCCTTCAGCTCCTCATCAAATGGGGCAAGCGCTTTTTCCTGCGATGAAAGAAGCCTATCAATCTCTCTATGCCTTGCTAGGCGCTAAAGAAGTGGATGATGTGATTTTTACTTCTTCCGGTGAAGAAGGGGTCAATCATGTGTTTGCTGCGGCTTTTTATGATATCACTTTACCAACAGGTAAAAATCAATTCTTGTGTGCAAATGAAGATGAAGCCCCTGCTTTAATGGCGATTAGCCGATTAGAGCAGCAGGGATGTGTCGGCAAAATGGTCTCTACGAATCGCGACGGCCAAGTGACGGCAGCTGAGATTGCTGAAAATATTTCACCTCGCACCGCTCTCATTTCCCTTTCCTGGGCAAATGGCTTAACTGGGGTTGTGAACCCCATTGCTGAGATTTCGGCCCTCTGTCAAGAGCGAGGGATTAAGTTGCATGTGGATGCCACACATGTTCTTGGGAAGTTATTTTTTAACTTGGATGAATTGAATATAGATTTTATAACTTTTAGCGGGGATCGTTTTCATGCCCCAAAAGGGTCGGGCGGGCTTTATATTAAAGCTGGGGTCAAATGCAGTCCTTTTATTTTGGGAGGTATGGAGCAAGGTGGCTTGCGAGCCGGAAATTTAAATGTGCCTGGATTAATTGCATTGGGGACTGCGGCAAAAGAAGCTTTAGATGCGCGCGATTTACTATGCACTGAGATTGCTCGCTTGACGCGTAAACTTGAAATAGGCATCAAAGAAAAATTTCCCGAGGCAGTTCTCTTTTTTCAAGACCAGGAAAAACTTCCGCATACCACCACGATTGCTTTTCCTGGAATTACCAACGAAGCTTTTCTATATGCTCTGAATCGACAAAATGTATTTGCAAGTATTGGCGGGGGCTCATTTCAGCAAATAGGTCTTATTTTGGCTGCCGCTGGGATCGATGCCGTTCTAGCTCACACTGCAATCAGCTTTAGCTTATCTCGCGAAACAACTGAAGATGAGATTGACCGCGCCATTCAATTGATCACAGATACCGCAAAGCGCTTGCGTAAAACTTCGCAACAACTCCTCAAATGAGAATTTCTTAATGAGCCTAGCAACACTAATTACTCCTTTCCCATGGAGTCGCTACAGCAAAAAATTAGCGGCAAAGATCGAACAGCCTCGGTCCGTGGGTTTTTTCACCCAAGAAGAATCAGATGCGCGTTGCATGCGTCTTGTCATCGGAACAGAAGGGATGATTGAAGACGGCAATTTTATTCGCCTTTATTGGTTGGTTGATACCGATGACGGCATCATCGTCGATGCAAAATTTCAGGTATACGGTCAATCTGTTTTGATCGGAGCAGCTGAAGTCGTTTGTGAATTGATTGTAGGGAAAAATTATGATCAAGCCCGCAGAATCAGCTCAGAGCTTATTGACAGGCATGTCAGAGATAAAGCGGAAATCCCGGCGTTTCCCAAAGAAACCTTTCCTCACATAAATCTAGTGCTAAGTGCTATAGAAGATGCTTATGAAAAATGCGTGGATATTCCTGTGGCTGACAACTATGTGGCATCCCCTGTTCCTTCGGAGATTGGAGAGGTTATCGAAGGGGGGTATCCTGGCTGGAAAGAACTGACACTCAAGAAAAAAATGGCTGTGATAGAAGAAATTTTAGATAGAGATATTCGCCCTTACATAGCTTTAGACGGGGGGGGGTGGAAGTCCTTAACTTAATAGAAGATAAAGAAGTTGTCATCGGTTATCAAGGTAATTGCACATCGTGTTATTCATCCATCGGCACCACGCTTTCCTACATTCAGCAAGTGTTGCGTGCAAAAGTATTTCCCGATTTGGTGGTGATTCCAGATACAAATATTTTTAATTAATCGACCGAGAGTCCCCATGCAAGTTAACTTTAGCTCTTTTAATAGTAAGCCAAATGCCAATACTTCTTCAGAACACAAAAGATTTGTAGACGAGATCTACCCTAAAGATAAATCTCAATCTCAAGCCGCACAAGCAAAAAGAATATGTCTTGCGAGTATCAATAAAGAAGTACAGGACGAAAAAGTTGCATCCAATGCAAAGCATGTTTGGGATTCAGGTCAGAAAATCTCATGCGACCATTAAAAGAATTATCTCAATCACGCATTTTTTACACAGATTATTATTCCTGTATTTAGCGAGAGAAGGTTTTTAATCCGTCCCCCATTCCTGCATGAAGCTGAATATGTTGCTAAACTGGATGCTGCCAACGAAGATCTGATGTATGATTTTATTACGTCAACATGCGTGGAACTCTCCCCTGAACTGACCATAAAAGAGCTTCTTGATAGATTTCAGGAACGTGCGCTTGTGATGCACGAAATCGGAGGTGAGATTCTTGGTGCTGTGCGTTATCAGATTTTTACTCGCGAATCATCCAAAAAATCCTGTAGCTTAGAATCGATAAAAATTGACGATTCTCAACGGAGAAGGGGGCTGGGATCGCTCCTATTTGCTTGCATGGCTTTAGATGCCAAAGAAAAAGGATGGACTCACATTAAGCTTACCAGTACCGGGGAGTTGTTGATTTTTTATTTTAAGTTAGGATTTGGGCCTGAACGCCCCCTGGTCTCTAAAGAAACCTGGGAAGCTTACCCCAGTGAGATAAAGCTAAAACTGCTTGATCAAACTGAAGATCCTATTTATGTGAGTTTGTCTAAGCCCGCTCTATTCGTAAAACTGGAACAGTTAACGCAATTGAATTTAACCTAAAAAACTTCCTGAGATCAATAAATGCACGCAGATTAGATATTTCATTTATTTGCGATTTGCATTTGATTAGCGGAATATCATGCGCGTTATCAACCCCAAAGCGCTATGAGTTTTTTTACCTTTCTTTTGAAGATTTTCTATTGAATGAGAATCGCGAATTTGGCATCTTATAAGTCATTTCGTTACCCAAATATCTTTGAATGTTAACGGTTCGTTCACGACTTAAAGATAGACGACAAACATTCTTCTTAAGACTTTAAATTATCAAAAAGGATGAAATATGACGCCTTATGAATATGGATTAATCGCCTGCGGCCTAATCGGGTTGCTTTACGGGTTGATTACGATTCAATCAGTGCTAGCAAAAGATGCCGGGAATGAACGCATGCAGGAAATTGCTGCTGCCATTCAGGAGGGAGCTGAAGCCTACCTAAACCGACAGTACATGACAATTACTTTTGTGGGAATCGCGGTTTTCGCCTTTCTAACGTGGTTTTTAGGATGGCTGGTTGGAGCAGGTTTTTTAATCGGTGCGATCCTTTCAGGAGTTGCCGGTTATATTGGAATGAATGTTTCAGTACGAGCAAACGTTAGAACTGCGGAAGCTGCTCGACATGGATTGGCACCTGCACTCGATGTTTCTTTTAAAGCGGGCGCTATTACAGGTATGCTTGTAGTTAGCCTTGGTTTGCTTGGAGTTCTGGGCTATTATATTTTTCTAAAAAATAGCGGCGTTTCAATCAACGTTCTGTTAGAAGCTCTCGTTTCTTTGGGATTTGGGGCCTCTTTGATTTCCATATTTGCGCGTCTTGGCGGGGGTATTTTTACCAAAGGTGCCGATGTTGGAGCTGATTTAGTCGGCAAAATCGAAGCGGGGATTCCTGAAGATGATCCACGTAATGCAGCCGTCATTGCAGACAATGTCGGTGACAATGTGGGAGATTGCGCCGGTATGGCCGCAGATCTTTTTGAAACTTATGTGGTGACAATTGTGGGAACAATGCTTCTTGCTGGTATTTTCTTCACTGGCAGCGTGATGGATACAATGATGCTTTATCCGTTAGCCATCGCTGGTCTTTGCATTTTGACTTCCATTGTCGGAACTTACTTTGTCAAGTTAGGGAAGAGTCAAAATATCATGAATGCGCTTTATAAAGGCTTTCTTGTGACAGCGGTATTATCTGCCTTTGCTTTAGCCGGATTAACCTATTATTTAGTTGGTTTTGAGCAAAAGTTTACCGTCAATCAAACTGTATTTACCGGTCTTAACTTACTCTATTGTGTCTTAACTGGATTGGTTGTGACTGGCTTATTAATGTGGATCACTGAGTACTACACGTTAACCAAATATCGTCCAGTGAGGAGCATTGCTTTAGCTTCTACAACGGGGCATGGAACCAATATCATTCAAGGGATTGCGGTTTCGATGGAAGCTACAGCTTTACCTGTGATTGTGATTTGTGCCGGGATCTTAGTTTCCTATATCAATGCCAATTTATTTGGAATTGCTGTAGCTGCAACAAGCATGCTTGCCTTAGCCGGTATGGTGATTGCATTAGATGCTTATGGTCCAGTCACGGATAATGCGGGTGGAATTGCCGAAATGGCTAAACTTCCTGCTGATGTGCGTAAGACGACAGATGCATTGGATGCCGTTGGTAATACCACCAAAGCGGTGACTAAAGGATATGCCATTGGTTCAGCGGGCTTTGCTTCATTGGTTCTTTTTGCCGCCTTCATTGAAGATTTAGGCCGCTATTTCCCCAATTATCAAGGCGAATTCTTACTTGAAAACGCTTATGTTGTGATTGGATTGTTTATCGGGGGCTTGCTTCCTTATTTATTTGCCTCGATGAGCATGATGTCTGTAGGGCGTGCCGCGGGAGCTGTTGTAGTTGAAGTCCGCCGTCAGTTCCGTGAAATTCCGGGATTAATGGAAGGCACTGCTCGCCCTGATTATAGCAGAGCTGTGGACCTGTTGACTAAGTCAGCCATTAAAGAGATGATTTTGCCTTCCTTGCTTCCAGTTGCAGCGCCGATCCTTGTGTATGTGATTTTGGCATATACAGTAGGTCAGTCAGAAGCTTTTATTACTTTAGGCTCAATGCTGCTAGGTTCGGTGGTGACTGGACTCTTTGTAGGCTTATCCATGACCTCAGGCGGTGGTGCTTGGGATAATGCGAAAAAGCATATTGAAGACGGGCATCACGGAGGTAAAGGATCGGAGGCGCATCATGCGGCTGTCACCGGCGATACTGTCGGGGATCCATACAAGGATACTGCTGGACCTGCCATCAATCCAATGATTAAAATCATTAATATTGTGGCGTTGCTCCTGTTAGCTATTCTTGGGGCTCAATACTAGTCTTCTCTTCAACAGCCGAACAGCAATTCACTGTTCGGCTGTTTAGATTCCTCTTTCAGACTCAACCAGTTAATCTTGAACTCCACATTCCATGGCAATAAAATTGATGGCGTCAGCAGTCGTCGCGACTCCAGCTGTTGTTGTTAAACTGATCGTCACCACAGATCCAACGCGTGTCAGGTCAGATACTGTTGGAACCAGAACCCCTTCTGCAGTCGCTACCACACTCACATCCGACGTAAATGGGGGAAGGAAGGTCAGTTCTAAGCTTGTAGGAGTGGCGACATAAGTATAGTGAACACCTGCGCCACTCGTAGAGCCTGAGGCAGGGAGTGGAATCGTTCCATAATCGATATTATAAAAACATGGAGGCTGAACGAGCGAAGAATCCCCTGCTGCTCCTGTAGGTCCTGTAGCCCCTGTAGCTCCCGTAGCCCCAGTCCCACCATTCTGTCCATTTATTCCTTGCGGACCTGTTGGCCCAGTAGGACCTACACATGGCTGACATGATTGAGCAAAATCCAAACTTGTTCCAGGTATAGGTGCTTTAGAGTTGGCTGAGAGAAAGCATAAGGGAAGAATGCTTAAATAAATTAGTTTCTTCATAAATGTTTACTTTTCGTTTGAGTGTTTATGAATTACAAGCCAAAGCCGCAAAAGTCACAAAGCCTACGGCCGATGAAAGATTGATTGTGACGACTCCCACCGCTGTTCTTTCAATGTTGGCAACGGGATACGTCACTGGCTCATTGAAGAGTAATCTTGGCGAAGCTACAACCGTATAATTAATCGGATTTGTGAATGTAACGACGACTTGTGTCGTGGTGGCTGTATATGTGAAGCCATTTCCGGTGCCGCTAT
Source organism: Parachlamydia sp. (assembly GCA_002786175.1). Lineage (GTDB taxonomy): Bacteria > Chlamydiota > Chlamydiia > Chlamydiales > Parachlamydiaceae > Parachlamydia. The sequence goes on along the minus strand of PEQL01000037.1, from coordinate 4,006 downwards.
CCGACCCTAATGGAGGCATTAGAATAGAAGCAAACGTGATCGTAGTGGGGCAAGGTGTACTCACTTTATTCGCCCCAGGAGTGCCTGTAGCTCCAGTAGCTCCTGTAGCGCCTATAACCCCAGGCGCTCCATTATTTCCTGGAGGGCCTTGCGGTCCGCGCGGGCCGGGAGTACACGTACAAGCTTCAAATGCCGAAACCTGAAAGTCAGAGAGGCACATTATCCCCATAAGAAATAGACTTAAGTATGCTTTCATTGAGCATTTCTCCTTCAAAATTTGACTAATAATTGGTGGTCCAAAAACATTTTTTCTTAAGGATAATTAATTCATTTCTATAAATGCGTTCACGCATTCTATCTTCAAAGCAAGTTCGGCATGGCGTGCATTCGAAAAATTCTTTGAGAGTACTGCAGCATAGTGAAAAAAGCGCAAAGTCGACTGCCGCATAGAATTGATAACGCCCTTTGAAGATGGGATCATAGGATCCATTCACTTCTAAGGTTAAGAAATCCCAAAACTTACTCATGACGCGCCATCTAGTTCCAACTGCGCGAGTATTGTGAGTTATTCCCGTATTTCTTGTGCGTCGTGAATCGAGGTAATAAGTTCCAACAGCTAAATAGGGTGCGAAGGGCAATCCATTAAAGGCTCTTCCAAATTCCAAATCAACATTTTGATAAGCGTGTTCTTTAAACCTTCTGGAAGCAAAAAAACCTCCAGTATAGAGAAAGGTGCTCGGGCTGCTGCAACGCGTGCGGTCTGAGACTGGAAAATAGCCATTCACTCTAACATCCAGAAAGCAATTTAATAATTCCCCGCCTACTCCGACTTGATCATAGCAGCTCACAGAGCTATTGCGATAATCGTAAAACACATTAGCCCCTACTATGGCTTGGTCTGTCAGCAGCGTGCGCAAACCGACGCCCACGTTGGAAGCGTAGTGGCTGCTTTGAATATAGTGACTGCGCACATCAACTAGGGGTTGAAAGTTCGAAAAGCATGAGGAATTAGAGAAAAGGGCTGAAGGGGCATAGTAAAGACCTAAAGTTGCATAGTTGTTATCGTAACCAAGGCCATCTTTAGTGCGATAAGCCACATGGACAGTGACATCCTCATCAAATGCATAGGCTGCGCATTCTAAAGAAGCAAATAATAGAAAAATAGTCGGTATTAAAAATCTTAGCTTTTTCATGATATCCTTGAAATAAAACTTTAAACTTAGGCAGTTAAGCAAGAAAATCCAACAAAGTTCACAAATTCGGCTCCTGGCGCAGAAATTTCGAAGCGGAGAGGGAAATCTGCTACCGAAACAACCTCGAAGGTATTTCCGATTGAATCCTCGGCTGTGACTATAAAACTATAAGAAGAAGAAGCAATAGCAGTGGTTATAGTCACCGTTTGGGGTGTTGCTGTATATATATAGCCCGGTCCTGAACCACTAATGGTACCAGAGCTAGGGATGGGAATTCTGCCGGATAGGACAAAAAGGCCGCAGTCAATAGGGATTAAATTTTGTGTGCCCGGAGTTCCTGCAGCTCCCGTCGCGCCCGTGGGACCGGGAACTTCCGGGCCATTGAGACCTGGAATTCCTTGAGGACCTGGAGGTCCTGCCGGAGCGGGGCAGCACTTTCCGATAAGATGAGAAGAAGGCATCGCAGCGAATAAACACAAGCAGGCTAGTAAGGAAGTCGTAAACTTTTGCATAACTTTTCCCATTTTGAACGTATTGAATAAAATTTAAATTGTGGTGATTCCTCAAATAAACGCAAGTCATTTTTTAATAAAGAAAGGAATCAATAGGGGAAGGGGTGAATTTAAGGAGGGGAAGATTGCGGGCCATGCAATCTTCCATTCTACATCCGCGTTAGTTAAGCGCTTTGATGGGCTTTTTCCCAATCGGCTAAGGCTTGGTCCAGTTGTTTTTCAAGCTGTTTTTTTTGAGCCGCCAGCTGAAGTTGTTCTTCATGCGAGGTATGCGTATAATAGTCTTCTGAAAGCAATTTGGAGTTGATTTTACCGATTTCTAATTCTAGATGATGACATAATTCCTCAGCTTTCTTGAGCTGTTTTTCCAATTGCAAGCGTGAGTTTCGCTGCTTTTTTTGCTCTTCATAGATCGCCTTTGTCATAGGTTCTTTGGAAGAAGATCCTGCATTGCGTCTGGCCGAACGATCTAAATGATCTATCCCTCTTTTTTCCAAATACTCATCATAAGAGCAGCGAAAATCGTGGACGCCTGTTTCATTAATTTCGATCACACGTGTGGCAATATTGGAAACAAAATAGCGATTATGGCTCACAAATAAGACGCTGCCTTCATATTCTTTTAAGCAGGCCAATAAGGCTTCGATGGTTTCCATGTCTAAGTGGTTAGTGGGTTCATCAAAGATAAGGACATTTTGTTGGCTAAGCATCATTTTAGCTAAAATTAAGCGAGCCATTTCACCGCCGCTTAAGACGCCGATGGTTTTGTGGACATCATCTCCTGAAAAGAGAACTTGGGCTAACATTTGTCGCGCTTGCTGCTCTTGAATGCCTTTTAAGGCATTAGTGAGCCAATCAAGCAGCGTGCGGCTTCGGTCAAGTTCTTTCGAGTGGTCTTGCGGGAAGTAAGCGAATCCTGCGGCAAAGCCCCATTCGAAACTGCCCAAATCTGCGTTTGTGCGACCGGCTAAAATCTCTAACAAAGTTGACTTGCCAATTCCATTAGCTCCCAAAATCGCAATTTTTTCTCCTTTTTCCATCTCAAAAGAAACATGTTCCAGAACACGTTTTTCTCCATAAGCTTTATGGATGTCGTTGACGCGTAGTGGAATGGCCCCTGAAGGGCGCGACATGCGAAAATCTAAGTGTGGAGCACGTCTGGAGGATGGGGGGACATAAAGTCCTTCCATGGCACTTTCAATTTTTGCTACCGCTTTCATTTTTGATTGAGCTTGCTTGGCCTTGGTGGCTTTCGCTCCGAATCTGTCGACAAATTCTTGCAAGTCTTCTTTTTTTTTGGTTTGCTTAGCGAGTTGAGCTTCTTTTTGCACAGCATCAAAAGCTTTGGTTTTTTCAAATTGGTCGTAGTTACCCGGATAGATTTTGATCATTTCGTAATCAAGATCTATCACATGCGAGGCAATGCCGTTGAGAAAACTGCGATCGTGGGAACTGATCAGCACGGTTCCTGGAAATTGTCTGATATAATCTTCCAGCCACTTAATAGAATAAAGGTCGAGGTGGTTAGTCGGTTCATCCAAGATCAAAATATCGGGCTTGCTAAATAAAACTTGGGCTAATAACACACGCAATTTGTAGCCGCCGGATAATGTGTGCAGCTTATGTGAATGCACCTTACTTTTCAGTCCTAAGCCTTCCAAAAGAGCTCCAATCTGACTCTCAGCGATATAGCCGTCGTTTTCTTCGATGATTTTTTCACAGTGCGCCAGTTCGTGGCACTCTTCTTCGCTTAGGGTTGGATTTTGCAATAGCTTGCGTTTCTTCAACGAGGCTTGCCATAGCGCCGTTTTGCCCATCATGACTGTGTCAATAAGGGTTTCCTGTTCGTAGAGATAGTGATCTTGCTTCAAAGTGCCGAGTTTAAAGAGAGGGGAAAGGTGGATATCTCCCTTATCAGGGGTCGCATCCCCGCATAGGATTCGAATCAAAGTCGATTTTCCCGATCCGTTAGGACCAACCAATGCATAATGTTGCCCGGGATTAAGTTGAAAAGCTGCATTGCGAAATAAGAATTTATCGCCAAAGCGCATAGTTAGATCATTAACAGAAAGCATAATACCTACAACCTTAAATGGATTTACTCTCTAAGAATAACGCATCTAAACATAAAACTCAAATGAGCAGATGCATTTCAGGAAAGTGTGATTATGTTCGTAAAGGATTGTAATTTAAAGAAAAACGAAAAAAAAATCTGAAAAAACAAAAAGGGGTTGCGAAAAAAATGCCAAGTTCGATATCTTCATCTACGTTTTTCGATAATACCTGAGCGGTAAGCGAAAT
>PEQL01000036.1 GCA_002786175.1 Parachlamydia sp. | reverse complement strand
TCTTTGAAAAGCATTTTTGGGTAGGAACTTTTGAGCGTATTGATAAAGAAGGATATGCAGTTGCACGTTATATTTTCGGTGCAGAACCTTCTGATTCTGAAGTTCATGAGTTTGTTCTAAATCATTATGTAGAGCTAAAATTTGGAGAAGCCAAAGAAATCACCATTCAAATTCAGCGGATGAACCCAAAAAGAGTGCAACGGGAAGTTCGTCGAGAAATGGAAAAAATGAAGGAAACATCTTCGTAAAGGAAAGATGACTCCAACAAAAATTGGACAATTCGTCACTTTTTGGAAACGTATAGGTGAAGGGCCCATTTTGCCTTGTGAATTTACCGATTCTTTTGATTGCCTTGTCGTCAGTGTGCGTGCTGAAAATCATTTTGGCCAATTTGTTTTTCCAAATCTGCGAAAAAGGAATCGTATCTTGCAAAAAAAGGAAGGTAAAAGAGCTATGCGTATTTATCCTCCTTGGGACAAAGCAGATAATTCTCAAGCTAAGAAAACACAAGCTTGGCAATTACAATATTTTATTAAATTCTCTGAGGGTACTTTTGATTTCTCACGCATCAGAGATTTATTTGATATCGCTTAGCGGTTCAATAGATCATTTCTTTTGCTAATTTTAGATTTCCTGTGCCAAATGCTTCCCATCTTTGTGACAAGGCGTTGAAATGTGATGCCTCTTTTCTATGAGTCACAGAGGTCACAAATGTCACATCTGATTATTGAATATCTGGCAAACGGATAAACCCCATGGAGGATTTTCTATTTGCGATTCAGTATAATTTTCGTTTGTGTACTCGCCAATTACTTTTCTCCAAAATTTTGTTGCTGCTTCAGAACCTGGAATTTGCCTTACCCGCCATGGCCCAGGGTGTTTATTGAAAACGGCAAAAGCCATATTTTTACCAACCATTTTCTTTCTGTATGCAGGAACAACATAAAAGTCTATGATCTCAGAATACCCATCAATAGACTCAACAATAGAAAAGCCAACTATCTTAGAACCTTCTTTCCAATAATAACCGACATTTGGGATGCGCCAATCGACATCTATAGAGTATTTCCCGTTTTGATTTTTCTTTTTTCCCGAAGTAGGGGAAAATTCATCTTCGTAATCCTGAGCCAATTCATCGAAAATATGAGAATTCGATTCCCTAATCAGCTCTAACTTATATTCTCTTTCTATAAAATTAGCGCTTTGTCTTAAGAAAAGATCAGCATCTTCTTGGCTTCTAAAGATAAGAAAATCAGTCTGAGGATATTTTTCTCTGAGTTCTCCGATTCGGTCTCTTTTTTCTTTATCAAAGTTCCAGGTGTATTTCAAGAGTTCCCAGTTGATGGCTCGTAAACCTCCAAATTCTCTTTTATAGTTAAACAGTCTTTTGAAAAACCTCCAGAAACAGACAGCCCTAGAAAAGTGGAAATATATCAGAATATCAGCCTTAGCGAATCTTATTTCAAAAGTCGAAAATGAACATCCCTCCACAATCCAGGCTTTTTCTTCAAGCATAGCCTTTTGAGTTTCTACGAATTCTTGCTTATCCCTTTTCTTCCCGCCAGGCTCGAACATATGTCGGTCCAGGTGATGAACTGGGATATCTAAGATTTTACCAAGCTTGGAGGCGAATGTAGACTTTCCACTTCCTGGGAGGCCAATCAGTGCAAACTTTTTTGGATAAGTATTCTTCATAGATAAGTTGGGCTTAATTTCTTTTTTTTTCACGATAGTACAGCATAAAAATTTCAAAAACCAAGAGAGTTTTACTGCAGTTTCGTTTAGTCTAGTGCGTAAATACTGCGTAATTGAGCTTTACGCAGCTGAATTTTCCGATCGGAATTTGTGGTTATAAGTCATTAAAAACAAAAGGCTTCAGTCATAAAACTGAAGCCTTGATTTGGATTGGAGGTGGAGAGAATTGAACTCTCGTCCTGGGCAAACTACATATTAACCACTACATGCTTAGTGTTCTTTTAATAAGTCAGCTACGTTGGAGAACACGGCCACTGTTGCTAACTTGCTTCATTTGATCTCGGAATTCAATCCTAGAAGCGACGGATTTTGTTCCACACCAAGTAATCTTACAGCAGACTCCTCGACCCTTGGTCCAATCTTGGACTGCTGTGCTGTGACAACCGCTAGGTTGTACACAGCGAGTAATTCACGGAGATAAATTAAGCAGCTAAAGCTAGTTGTCTAGTTTCACCAGCAAAATCTACACCATAAATTACTTCGCCTTTTGTGTTGGCATTTATTGTTTTATCGGATGATTTAGGAGGCCAACCGATATCCTCCGCATGCAATCAATACTTGATTTCTCAGTCGAAACCGTGACACCCCCGTATTGCTACAACTTTATGTTAACAGTTTCTGCAATTTATCACAATAGGGTTGGACTAATCCACTTCGGTTTCCTGTTCCCAATCTGAATCATTTCCGTCATCATCTGCAGCAGCAGGATTATTTTGTTCGGCCTTCTTAATCATTTCTTGCACTTTGCTGCTCTTAGCAATGTCTCCAAGATTGTCTAAAAGTGCAGCTTGATCAGCTAAAACTTGAGTGGCACCTGTTGCATCTGCATTCGGGTTTTGGGTAGTTCCGAAATCAACTTCTCCTTCAGTATCTGAATCGTCTTCGCCCTCGGGGTGAAATGCATTTTTACGATTCTCTAATCCCTTCTTAAGTGCCTCTGTAGTCCCCTCGCCGTTTACCTCATCCACCTTTTTCTTGTGCTCTTCGGCCTTTTTTTTGATCCCGCCACTAGGCGCTTGTGTTTCGGAAACTTCAGGTTCAGTAGTAGCTCTGAGACGAGGTGGTTTCCAGCCCAATGGAGGTGGAGGAGGAGCGACAGGAGGAGGGAGGGGAGGTGCAATGCCATTTTTTGTCAGAAGATCTTCCCACTGCTTAACATTCATGAAGCCTTCGACATTCTTCTTAAAGGTCGTATTGTCAAAAAGTTTGACGACATCAAGAATTTTATCTTTAGTTTTAATCGCTTCATTTTTTTCTTCATCTGTCAAAGAGTCTTTCTTCGCTAAAATATCCAATTGCGACTTAAGTTGATCAGATAAAGGCTTGTAAACTTTTGTGATTTTATTCGAATTAACCCATTTAAAACCACCAAATAAGAAGTGTATTAATCTCAGTGATTTTATTTTTAAGGTTGATACTTTAGACTTTGTCGAAGATTTTACCAGATAAGATGTGATTTTTTGGGGTTCTTTAAGTTTAAAGTTTTGTTTTATTATTGTTCTGTGGTTATCTAAATTAATTGTTTTCATAAAACCCTCGTTTTATCATTAATATTTAGAGAAATTATACTCTTTTAATAAATAAAGATCAAGTGATAGTTAAATTAATTTGTTTGCTTTTTTGTTTGCTCAATTAATCTGAGTTCTAAGATTGGTATAAAGGGCAAATTGACCGAAATCGAACAGTTTGCTAGGATGTGCCAGATATTTTAAAATTGAGGGACTCATGGCTAATGGAATTGGATCAGCAACAAACTTGGCAAAAATTTTCATTGAAAATCAGCATGATCTTTTTGGGATTCCTCATGCACGCGCAAAAACACCATCCCCTGAGTCTCCACCAGCTGAATCCCCTAAACCTCCTATTTTCAAAGAATTTAGGTTAGAATCCGTTTTACCGAAACGAAGCCTTCCGACCAGCCAGGCTTGGCGCATGGATACCTTTATTGGAAGGGTTGTCAATTTTTTTGAACAATCTGTGTTCTTGCTAGGTAAATTTTGGCCCAATCGTCCGCGGCAAATTGATCAAAAACTCATGACAAGTCTTCATGGCAATCGGATCGCGGCACTTTATCCTGGGCTACAGCAAGCCTCCATTAGTCAAGTTTTAGGCTACACATTGAAATTTTTAAAAAAGCAGAAAGGGGAGCTAAATCCGCCAAAAGAGATCATAACTGCTTTGGCAAAGTGTGCGTCAGTCGCAACGAAACTCGACCGCTTGGCAACGTCCTCCGATCATCAGAAGCGTACTAAGCGCTTAAAGCACTTATGTCAAACAATTAGCAAGTCAATCCATTCTTTGCCGGCTGGCGCTTCGCTCTTTCTTCCAGGAGGATGGAAGCAAGAGGGACAGATGCATTCGGCGCTTTATGAAATTAAAAAAAATCCTTCTGGTACTTTCTCTTTCAGAATTATTTCCAGAGATCTTTCTTTACATTCTCAGTCAGTGATCAGTGGGGCAGGAAAGGAAAAAATCTATCCTCAGACGGTCTTTACCGAATTAAAGGGCGAAGAAATTGCAGACCCCATCTGGCTGCATGCACTTCTACGTTTACAGTTGCCTGGAGGAGAACAACCTCTCAAAGAAAAAAGTGATGAGATATTTGAGGAGAATCAAGATTTTTTTCGAACTAAGCTTGGATCTTTGCTCGGACTTCCACAGACCGGGGAACTGGCGCCTAAATTTTCATCTTTAAAAAGTTTACTGTCTCCATTTGCCTCGCGCATGGAAAAGCCGACAAGTTCTTTCGAGGCCTATTGTTCAGGAAAGCCCGCAAACACTGCACATAAGGATGTGTGGATGCTTGTTGATATGGCCAGAAAAGAGCTCAATAGCCCTGTGGGAGACACCAAGAAACGCAAGCTGCACCTGCAGGTGACTACACTTTTTGAATTCTTTGCCCAGACCAAAAAAGGGTTGCGAGGCAATCAAACGAATCAAATTTTGCTGGAAGAGGGAATTCAAAATGTCACAGCGCTTGCGAGCTTAATGCATAGTGCCAAGCAACTGACTGAAGCTGAGATAGCGCATATTAACACGCAATGTACAGCGATAGCTCGGGCAGTGGCAATGGCCCGCAATCCTAAAATGCGAACTTCGAGAAAAAATCCCTTTACGCTTACCGCAAAACTCTCTTCATATCCATTTAATAAGCCTTCTGTCCAGATTAAACCTTTTGATCCCGCCAACCTTTGTTTTACTAAAATCGACACAGTAACGGGTGAAAATCAAGTGAAAGAGCCCTCAGAGGCTGCTTTAAAATTGGTTGTAGAAGCGTCTAAAAATGAAGAAATTGCTTCAATTGAGGCTTCTACACTCCCAGGGGTTTTGGAAGCATTGAGAAGTGAATGTGAAGAGTTAAAGAGGATTGGGGATGAGCATCAATTGCAAAAGCGCATCAAAGCTTTGTTCCACGCGCTTCCCTTAGATAAGGCGAGTGATGCAAGCCCTCCTTCGGAGTTTCGCTATAACTTTATCGATAGTTTCTGGATGCAAATTCCTTCGGAAAAGCGTATCACCTGTACGGAAGAATTAGGCGCGCTGAGCAAATTATTAATAGAATCAACTGAAAAAACAAAATGTACAACACCTGAATGTTTGATGCTGATCATTAAAATGGGCATTCTACAAGAACATTTAACGCGCTTTAATCATCACGAGACTAAGCTTGAAGGCCATATTTGTTTATCTTTCTGGTCGAATGTCTACGAAGTTTTCACAGAAGAAGAACGTCCCGTGCACGACTATATGGGATACACGCCTTCCAGAATACGCAAATATTCCAAAGAAGAAAAAGAACTCTCCCAATGTCTCGCTAATTACTTTACACGTGTAAGTGGAGGAAGAACTTATAAGAATAAGGAGTTCAGATCAGCCTATACAGGAAAATCACGTATTACCACACATAGCGAGGGTGTAAAAAAAGAATGGGTCGAACATACCACGCAGCGTCCTTCAACATTTTTTCCTAAAAAAAATGGTCTTCATCCTCAGCTCATGGCCATCGAAAACCAAATGGAGCTTTTCCAACAGGTTTTTCCTGTACAGGTTCTAAATAATAAAAAATTCTTCTTTTCGGCTTCAGAAGAAGCCCAAGCTGGCTGGAACCGCCGTTATCAGTATGCCTGTTTGAGGGCAGTTGGACAGGTCTTTAAGTTGGGAGCGACAAATTTTAAACAATCTAGATATTTAGATGAAGACACTCAAGAGTATACAGAAGAGGCAATTCGCGATAATCCTGAAAAAATTTTGTTGGATTTGCAAAAATCATTGAAATTTCATCCTAAAGAAGAATCAGGCAATTTACCTCCTCTATCCAAACAAGATTTAGCCGATCTGCTATGCGTTTTGCATAAAAAATGTTTAGTGGGAACATTGGGATTGATTAAGCAGAAACCGTACTTACTTGACTTACCGGATGTGCGTTCTCTTTTAGAGTCTGCGAACGCAAATAAATCGATTAAAGGTTTAGATGCCTCAGAGCAGGTTCTCATTAAGGCGATTAATGATCAATACGAAGTTTTCAAGAATCAGGGCAATATTCATCGTACGCTTTTTATGGTGAATCTCATGCGCACTCTGCGAAATGACAATCCAAAGCTTTCTTTTCCAAATTGCACGCCGCTTTTAAGGGAGTGGGCTTACATGTCTCTGGATTCCAAAAAACCTGAATTTCAGCAGCGGCATACGATTTGGATGCACTATATGCTCGCCTTTGAAAGTAAGGAATCGCTCACGGGTCAAGAAGCGGCAGAATTTTTGAAGGGTGCGGCAGCCTTGCATATGAGTCCGGCGGAAGTCTACGATTTTGACCCCTTGCTGCAGGCGCGTTGGTATGCTCTTCAGGAAAAATGGAAAATTCCTTTACAAACCCTTTTTGCATCACCCGAAGCGGCTTCCCTTATTACGCATACGCTGGAAACAATCTGCAAGCTGGCTCAAGCTCCTTTACCGGAGGAATCATGGGAAGGCTCTTTTCCTGTTTATACAGCCGGACCTTATCAGGTTAATATCCATGAAGGATCTTTAATTAATATTAAAGGGGGATGGTCAACCCGCAGTTTACCTGTTAGCGTCAGGGGAAATTCTGATGTGACAACAGCCCTTTCTCAGGAAAGGCTGGAAACAATTTCTGCCAAATTCTCGCAAAAAGGGCAAGAGGGTTACTTCTCTTTTTCTGATAAACAAAATAACCCTACTTGCATTGTGTCCACAGGTAAAGATGAGCGTGTGTATAAAGAAATCGAAATCCCTGTGCAGCAAGACCGTAAAGAAAAGACCTGGCTGCAGTTTGTTTCCAAGGAAGCTTTATTTCCACGTCCCCATAAAAATGCAGGGAAATTTGATCATCCAAATCCTATAGCTATCTTGATTCAAATATTCAGGAATGTGCGCAATACCAACAAAGTCGAGAATGCTCCCAAGCTGCCCGGTTTTCTCGATTTGCCGAACTATCGTTTTTGGGTAGATGCTAAAAATACCTCTCGAACCTTCGTATTGGACGAAGACGGAACACCGCTTTTCCAAATTATTTTCAAAGATACGGCGCGAGGCCGGGTGATTGTCTCTATCATAGATCTGCGTGAAGGGGTGGCCTCGAAAAAGAAAACGGTGGGTGAACTTAACGAAAAAATGCATCCCATTTGGCAAGAACTACGCCACTTAGATAGTCCAGGGAATATCATGGTGTGGAAAGAGGGCAAGCGTATCGAAAAGGTTGAACTGACGCGTTACCAGCTAAGTTTTGTGGAAAAAGAAGGGAAAGTCGTTTGTTGCGATCCACGTTTAAACGGATGGATTTTAGAGAACGGCGCAGCTACCCAACTCATCCAAAAAGGACTGCCTACCGCCCTTGTTTTACGCCATCCCAGCATCGCTTCCCAATTTAGAGTTGTGGTTCCCAATAAAAAAATCGAAAAGCGCGATGATGGCTTAAAAATGAATTATCGCATGCTCTATCAGCTTATTAAAAGCCTTATTTTTAAAAAGGTGTGGATGCGGAAGGAAAAAGATCCTATCACACAAGATTGGCGTTTAATTACTTCTGCCAAACAAGACTTTTGGATTTTTGATGCAGATCCAGCTTCATTAGCTTTGACAGAGGTGAGCGGTACGTCGATCAAACCTTATTTATACTTGGCCAACTTGAGTTTAATTTCACACAATACAGAAAGGGCTTTGGAATTTCTTTTGCGGATGAATGCCTTCCAGGGAAAAATCGAACATGAGGATTATGAAGAGATGAAAGCATTTTTAAATATGCCTCTCCATACACCTGATGGAATAGCTTTGCAGTTGCACGCTGCCCTGATTGGAAGAAAAAAAACAATTGGCAAGCAAAAGGAGCATTTTGAAAATGAAATAAGCCGACTCTATAAGCAGTATCTGGCTTTTGGTGGAAAAATATCTGGAAACTTACGCTTAGATGCATTTGATGAAGCGATTTCTTTATACGTGCTCTCTGTGACAGATGTAGATTTTTTTAATGCTCACGCTCCCTTGCTAGTCAATCCTAAGGAAAAAACTACCATGGAAGCAAGGCAGTGCCATCGTCCTTTCTTCAAGCCATTTGTCAGGGGAAAAAACAAAATCACTGATTTTGTCCAGCCTTTGCTGGAGATGAGTCTAGGCAAGCTTCCCGCTACATCTTATGATTTCTCTTCCAGAAATCTCAGGCAATTAGGGGTGCACTTTTTCCAAATGTATGAAATAGCCTCTTCACATGAAATTACGAGCGCTACGTTTAAAGAGCTCGACTTCTGTCTGCGGTCGCTTCCTGTGGTGGCAAAAGAGGTCTCTTCAGAACATGATTCTCAGGAAGAGTCTCAGGAACCCTCAATGCCTAAGCAGGAATTTTTAGAACTGCTGCACAATTATTTAACGCGTGTGATTGAGATTAGGCAGAACAAAACTGCCTTACCTCTCCCTACACCCCCTGAATTGAAAATCTTGCCGCCGCAGAAGAGAGAACGGTCCACTTCTTACGAAGAAAGAAGAGAAGTAGAGAACTTTAACAAAAAAACAATTGGCGATTTTCTGCAGATTCTTGAAAAAGCTGTAATGGAAGAGGAAGCTGCTTACCCCTTAGCCGAGGAAGAGCTCCCGGTTCTTTTCGAACCTGTTTTTGATCTGAAAAAGTTCCAAAATGACATGGCAAAAGCGGCTGAAGAGATCACCAAAAAGAATCCTACGCGTCTTTATGAAGAATTTCCGCTAGAAGGTCTTGAAGAAATCTTAAAAAAACAAAAGCCGCAAGTCCAGCAAATCACACTGGACTCCACGATTGGGCATGCACTCTTTAAAAAAGAAGAGCTAGAGCCGTTTTTTAAAGTGGATCAAGCCCAAAATCCTCTTCCGGAATTAGACTTAACTGATTTGCAGCAATCGCCAAATGTGTCTTTAAAAACTGCTGCGGATGAGCTTGCTACTGAAATTGCCGAGGCTCGAAAACTCCTATCGTTGAAAAAAAACATGCATTTTATTCAAGCGGAAGAGTCGCGCAAGCTGCTTGAAAAACATTTAGAAGCTAAGAAAAAAGAATTTGTCGAGAAGCAAGCGCAAGTACGTCAAGCCATTTTAAATCTGATAGAAGAGAAAAAGACGCCTGTGCACTCTATTCAGCAGCAAGCGAAATTGATTAAATCTGTTGATTTAGAGATTTTATTAAAACACTTTTTGCAAAATGATCTAGAGTGTTTAGCTGGGGATTTACCTAAAGACATTTCTTTTGAGCAGCTCAAAAGTGCTTTAGGAAATTACCTGCTTGTGTCCACAGATTTGCAGAGAATGGATACGGCTTGGGAAGAAGTCAAGGCTTTGAGTTCGGAAAAGGAAGGGATATCGCCGATAGCCATCTCTAGTCTCTACCAGTTTTTGATTGAAGAGCGGCAGTATGATCCTAGCAAAAATCCCCATCTGCTGGTCTTCGAATATATGACAAATCTCTTGTTGCGCAAAAATCAAATAAAAATGGTACAGGATTTCTTAAAAGATCCAGACTGTGTGCGGCAAGCGGTAACGGGTGAAGGCAAAACGACAGTGGTATTGGTTTTACTCGCTCTCATGCAAGCTAATGGAACGAATTTAGTCACCGTGAATTTCCCTAAGCATCTTTTTGAAGATAATTTAAATGATCTTCAAAAGAAACTGGGCAAAATCTTTCAAAAGAGCGTCTACCCTTTAAAGTTCAACATGTCTACCTCGACTTTAATTCCGCATTCTGGTGTTGCGGGAGGATATATTTCAGTCTTTGAGAAAATGTACGAAGATTTTCTCAAAGTCATCTTAAATAAAGGGGCGGTTGTTTCCACCTTAGAAAGTCAACAAGCTTTGGAACAGAAATGGATCCGCTTAATGGATCAGCAAGCCAAGCTGCCGCCAGAAGCCATTGATCCGATGGAAAAAAAGCATCTAGAGTATCTGACAAAAATCTTAGCCCTTAAAGCGCGTTCAGAATATTCTATTTTGGATGAACATGATAAGGCGTTAAATCAACGTGAAGAAAGACACTTAAAAATAGGCGAGGGAGAAGCTATTCCAGCTTATTTGTGGGAAACTTCTTTGAATATCTATGATCTTTTACTGGCTGAGCCTGAACTTGGGCTGCAACGAAATGTGCAAGGAGAACTCTTAAACGATGAGCAGCGTCGCACAATTCTGCGACGTGTTGCTAAAAAAGTAGCAGAGCAATGGATTCCTATTGCTGGTGTTACTAAGGAACACCAGGCTACTTTCGTCAAAGACTTTATGGATTATATTCTTGGAGAAAACGAAAACCTGCTTCCCAAAATTCAAGAAGCCTCACCTCAGCACTTGGATATAATTGCAGTTTTGAAAGATCAGTTTTATACATTCCTTCCCCTGACACTTTCAAAAACGTGTAATGTACGCTATATCCGCTCAAAAGATGATGTGCATACCGTTCCTTGTTTGGCGGGGGATATTCCGCGTGAAAATTCAGAATTCGAGCAAATCCTGGAGCGGATAAACTACACCATTCAAGACCACTATCAAACAGGTGAAAAAGAAGGATTTATCAGACAATGGATTCAGGAAAGGAAGAATCAAGCTGAAGCCGCTGTGTTAAATGAAATCTATGCAACAGTTGAAGAAACACCGGAAGCTGCTCTTTTTGAAAAATATTTCCCAGGATACAAGTTAGGTTCGGTGCTGCAAAGTCAGATTCCTGACTTGGTAGCAGAAATTAATAAAGATCCCAAACGTATCCGTGGTTTTCTTGAACTGATGCTGCAGAAAATGGAAATTCCTGCTGGCAAAATTAGCTGCGACGGACATAATCTGGTTTCCATGTCCAAGCATACTTGTGGAGCTTCTGCAACCTTAGGCTCATTACATGCCTTGCCAGCATCAATGCATAGTGAAGGTGCCACCGATAAAGGGGCGACAGGGAAGATGGTGTTGGGTCTGTTAATGAAGAATCGCGCTGCTGACGGAACCATTCCGCCCGTCAAACGATATAATCCCGAATTTCCGCAAGAAATTATTCCGCAAGCGATAAAGCAAGATCCGAATTTCCAGATAGTAGTGGATGGTTGCGGTGTGGCTGCCTTGCACGGACTCCCTTTTGGACATGCTTCACAGCAACTTTTAGATCATCAGCCCAAAGAGGGACCTATCAAGGGAATTCTTGTGGGAAATGAAGGCAGCTGTCAAAAAGTACATACGCGAAAAAGGATTGTGTCTCCGGAAGTGTCTGGCCTAAAGCCCTCGGAATTAGGTGGTTTTATCGATGAATGTCGAGCTCGTGGATCTGACTTCAAAATGGCTCCCCATACGCGAGCCATGATCACTGCGAGTGGAAAACAGCAATTGGAAGATGTGCTGCAAACAGCAGGTCGTTTAAGGCGTGAAGATCAAAAACTTTTCTATATGGTTCCTGAGTTAGATCCTATTCAAAATGGAGTCGATCTCGTCAAACAATCCTTACAAAATAGTGTTGAAAGAGGCAGCGATGACCTTTTTCGCTCAAAAAAACATGAGCTACGGGATACAGTCCGGCATGAAATGATTCTTGAATTACTGGCATTTGCTAATCATAAAGACTTTTTAATAGACATGTTAGAGCGTTATAAAGACTTTAGGGATAAAGACATTTTAATTTCTTTTAATAAAATGAATTTGCACGTTCCAGGTTCTTATTTTGCAGCGAATCACAAGATTAACAAAATGGATAAAGATCCGGCAGAAGAGCTTGAAATCTTGCGTCAACGCCATCTGCAAATAGCTTCCGATGTGAATCTCACAAAAGCTGTTGAACGGTTGAATACCTTGGCCTATTCTGAGGAAGTCCTTAAACATCTTCCGGCAAAGGTTTGTGGAGTGACCACACCCCTGTTAGACCAGGAAGTCGAAGTCGAAACGGAAACGGAAGTGGAGACTGAAACAGAGACAGAGAATGAGGTAGATAGGGCGCAAGAAATGAAGGATTACCTCGCGTGGATTCCTTACTATGCGAATGAATTTGAAGTGCATAGTCTAGAGAAAATTCATCCAGCCTTTAGTCCAGAGCTAAGATGCACCGAAAATTTCCTCCCTCTTGGACGTAAAAAAAGAGGGGTAGCTCTTCAGTGGCATCGACAAGCGCATGACTCCATGCAGAATCCTGTACATGGCATCCAAATATCTCTGACAGATAATATTTCAGAAAAGAGAATGATTAATGGCATTCTGTTGCTCGACACTAAAGAGTATGAGGCAGGAAATTCTATTAATAAACGGAGCCGAGATGAAAATCCCAAGGGCGATTATTTACCCGGGAGCACCTGTCTCTACGATATGCGCTTGAAAAAGTTTGTGACTGGAAAATTTGCTGAGCCAGGGGCTATTATTCCAGAAGCTATTAAAAATAAATTAGATAGCTTGTTGGCTCAGGTGAGATTTTTTAATGGGGAATTTAATCAGTATGCCCCTGCTGAAGCGCAAGCTCTGAAAGAATGGCTCTCTAAAAATAATCCTGAAAAAATGGAAGCCTACTTTAAAAATGTCATTCTTAAACACCGCGCGGAAGAAAAACTGACCTATGCTTTCAGCCCTTTATGCAAACTATTTAAAGAGCTTAAAAAGGGGAGTTAAATTCCTTGTCCTCAATTAACTGCTAAGTAGAAAGTTTGACATATGCGAACTTTTTTGGAGGTTGATTGTGGACCGATTGAGTGTACTCATTCAAAGTTCATTTCAAGAAATTA
>PEQL01000035.1 GCA_002786175.1 Parachlamydia sp. | reverse complement strand
AAAATCAATATGCAACTGCAACAGGTCTTTCAGACTTGTTAGGTGGTCAAATTAGCCATGATAAAATCACTAGATTTTTGAATAGTCCAGCCCCTTCTTCTAGAGACTTTTGGAGTATATTAAGCCAGATATTCGAAAAATAGAGCAAGATGTTGGAGGGGTGCTTATCCTCAGTGATACAATCGAAGAGAAAACATATACAGATGAAAATGAAATAATGTGCTGGCATTATTCACACGCCAAAGGCAGGTGCATTAAAGGCGTTAATCTCTTGTCATGTCTTGTTCGCTCTGGGGATAGTGCTTTGCCTATCGCTTATGAATCTGTTTGTAAGGATATGCTTTTTTCCGACATCGCCACTAAAAAAACAAAAAGAAAATCCTCTATGAGCTAAAACGAAATGTTTCGATCAATTATTGCTCAAGCTGTAACTAACAAGGTGAAGTTTGATGATGTACCTGCTGATAATTGGTTTGGAGCCAAAAAAAACATGGAGTTTATCCACTATGATATGAAGAAGAAATTTATAATTGGAATCAAAACCAATCGATTGATAGCACTCTCCGAAGAGGATAAAAAAAGGTAAGTACCAAAATCTAAATATACTACACTTCAAGGATGCAGAAAAAAGAATAGTCTGGTTTAAAGACGTTTCTTTTCCTGTAGCTTTAATCACAAAGATCTTCAAAAACGAAGGCGGCTCTACAGCTATTCTAAACCTTGTTACCAATGACTTAGAAAGTAGTCCTGACCGAATCTACGAAGTCTACCAAAAACGGTGGCGCATAGAGGAATACCATAAATCAATCAAGCAAAACGCTAGTCTTGAAAAATCACCGACAAAGGTCGTGCGCTCTCAAAAAAATCATATTTTCGCATCAATCGTTGCTTAGTGCAAGCTAGAATTTCTTCGAATCAAATAGCTTTTCAAGAGATACATAAATTTTTTGAAAAATCTATGACCGCGTAAGGTGAGCTAGAATGGTAATTGACAAAGTGGCTAGGCGGAATACCGAATTTCATCTCAAGTTCTCAGTGATAAAAAATAGCTAATTTTTTTTAAAAAAACTTCCCTTAGTAGGGTTTCTTTTTTTTTAATGAAGTTTTTTAAAAGGCTTCAAGCCAGCCATTTGGGAATTGATTTCAAAAAAAAAGTGGGCATTTTTAAAAATTATTGTGGAAGAATTAATATGCAAACCTTATGTAGAAGAGGTAAACCCTTTTTTATCAATCAGCAAGAGCCGGTCACTTTTAGTACACTGTGCAAAACTGGTCGAGAGAGGTAAAAATGATAAAAAAATTTATCAGAGTCCAAAACTAACTTAAGGAGAGAGTAGTATGAAAAGTAAATTAGCATCCGTACTCGCATTATGCTTAACAGCGTTCGCATTAACAAGCTGCTGCTGTAACCAAGATCCTTGCTGTGATCCTTGTCCAAAACCTTGCTACACACGGCCTGTTTGTCCTAAACCATGCTGCCCACGGCCTATGCCAAGACCATGTCCAGCACCTTGCGAAAGCGCTTGCTATTAATCGCAACTATTCGCGGCAGTGATAAATTGTCATTGCCGCGAAATGATTGAGGCTGTTTTGCAAAACGAGCTTGGAATTCATAAAAATAATCTCTAGCACTTGGAGAATGTATGAAAAATACCTTAGCTTCTCTCATTTTAACTGGACTTGCAGCTTTTGCTTTAACTAGTTGCTGTTGCGACTATGATTCTGGCTGCGATCCTTGCCCTCAAGGTAGCTGGAGACCTTGTCCGGAGCCAAGACCTCAAGGCTGTCCTCGTCCCCATTTTTGGGATAGATGCAGCAATGATCCAAGCAATTATGAGTATTAATCCAGTTGGAGGCATTCATTTTGCTTAGAAACAGGGCTTAAGTGTTTCTTTTCAGGCGGTTAAAGTTATTAACCGTCTGGATAGGGACACTAAGCCCAAATATAAGACAAGAGGCAAGCCCGCTTCTTAGTCATTAAAGAAGAATTCAGATGGCAATTTGCTGAATGAGTTTGAGGGCATGTTTTCAGCGATCCGTACTTCAACGGTAACAATGAAAATGACTGACCACAGATTGAAAAATCTACCAAAGACGTTAAAAAAGGAGTCTTTATAATGAGAAAACAACTAGGGGTTATCACCTCGTTGCTTTTTTTGTGTGCGACCGCATTTCTAGGAACCGCTAACTGCTCGAGCTATAACGGGTATGGAAGTGGTTATGAAAATTCTGGGGATGAGCAATCATACGTGCCTGCATATGATCGTTCATATGCTCCTGGGGTTGAATACCAGGTTGGACCTGTGTACGGACCAACAGGAAGACCTGTTTCAAACGCTCAAGCGTATGGACAGCCACGTAGGCCTTCGTTTGAAGCTCCTCGTTCAGCATGTCCTCAGCCTGCGTGCCCACCACAATGTAAACCGGTTTGTCCGCAACCATGCAAACCTGTTTGCACACCACCTCAACCAGCTTGCTGTGAGGAGCCTCTTTGCAAAATTCCTACACCTTGCCGTCATTCCAACCAAAATAAGCTTTGCTGTTTAGATGGAATTACTGTAAGTGCGCGCAGCCCTAAGATGTGTATGCTCGGGGAGCAATATCCCTTAGAGTTTGACATCCAGGCTTGCGATGATGTCTGTAACGTTGTTGTCACAGCACACCTTCCTGAAGGTGCGTCTTTTGTACGCAGCGTGCCAGAAGCAAAAGTTGATGGACGCAAACTTGTATGGGAAATTGGATCCATGGAAAAAGGACAATGCATCCCAGCGAAAGTTTGGGTGAAGTGCGAATGTGAAGGCGAACTGTGCGCATGTTTCTGCGCCACAGCTACACCTGTCAGATTCTGTTCACTACTCTGTGCTAAACCTATTCTGACTTGCCATAAATGCGGTCCAGAAGAAGTTTGCCCAGGCGATCCAGTTAACTATACAATTACAGTCACAAACCGCGGCAGCTGCGCAGCGGAAGATGTGGTTGTTACTGACAATGTACCAGATGGGCTAGAACACAGCAGCTGCTTACGTACGCTTTGCTTTAAACTAGGCACATTAGAACCTTGCCAAACGAAGAAAATCAATCTATGCTTTACAGCTGTAAAGCGTGGAAAAGTGTGCAACACAGCGGTTGTCACAGCATGCAATGCTGATACAGTGTCTTGCCAATGGTGCACGAACGTTTGCAAGGAGTGCATTGAAATCTCCAAAGTGGGTCCCAAAGAGGTTCCAATCGGCAAGAATGCTGATTATCAAATCACTGTGGTCAACCCAGGCGATAAGCCTCTAACTGAAGTCGTTGTAACTGATTGTGCTCCAAGCTCAACATCTATTGTTGCAGCAAATGGTGCGACAATCCGCGGCAACCAAGCAGTTTGGAGAGTGAAGGAGATTAAGCCAGGTGAGAAGATTAACTTCCCAATCACCTTGACAACATGTACACCAGGATGCTGGACCAACCGTGTGAGCGTTACAAACTGTCAGAATTGCACAGCTTGTGCCGAGTTCACAACACGTTGGAGAGGACGTCCTGCTCTGAACATGTGCATTACAGATACTGAAGATCCAATTTGTATCGGTGAATCAACAACTTACTGCATCACAGTCACTAACCAAGGTTCTGAAGCAGATAGTAACGTAGCTGTTGTCGTGAGATTCCCTAATGAAATCACACCGACAGGAGTTGCTGGAGATACACAAGGCACAATTTCAGGTCAAACAGTGACATTTGCTCCGCTTGCAAATTTTGCACCGAGACAAACGTTGAAATTACGTATCGATGCACGAGCAAAAGAATCTGGTGACGCACGTGTGATTGCTGAAGTTTCTTCGGACTCTATCAAGACTCCGATCGTTCAGCAAGAGAGCACAATTGTTAACTAGTTAATAGTTGACAATTTTTCTCTCAAAAGGGCAAGCCTGGCTTGCCCTTTTTCTTTTTCATTTTTTCATTTAAAATGATCAAATTCTTTCTAGAAAAGATGATAAACAGTATACTTTTCTCCTTATGTTACTTGAAAGGATTGGAAAATTTATGCCTATACCCCAACAAAAATTTAGGGAAGTCGTCTTTATTTTGTTATACAGCCAAGATAATGGGAAGGGTGTCATCGAAGAAATGCTCCCTCTGGTGATGAAGGAACTTGCAGTTACCAAAAAAACTGTTTATCAAGCCTTGGCAAAAGTTGAGTCGATTTGGAGTAAACAAGAGGAAATTGATGCTTTAATCACTAAAACTTCCCGAGATTACCAATTTGAGCGCATCCAAACAGTCGAGCGAAATGTTCTGCGGCTTGCGATTTATGAGATGTTATTCGATGAATCGATCCCTCCAAAAGTGGCAATCGCCGAAGCTATCCGGTTATCCCGCAAATTTAGCACGCCCGAATCAACCTCTTTTGTGAATGCTTTGCTCGATCATATTTACCGCGATCCCGAAGGCAAAAGTCAAGATGCGGAGACGATTGTTAAAAGCGCTGCCATTTTAGAGAAAAGCGCTGCCCAAATTAACGCATTGATTCAAGCCCAAGAAAGAGGTGAAATCTCATTTCAACCCATTAAAAACGAATCAGATGAAATAGAGGACTAGTGGACCTGCCTTTTACCTATCAGCGAGATAGATTGCTTAGCACGCTATGTACATTTGGCATTGGCGGGCCGGCACGCTATTACGTTGAAGTGAGAGAAGTTGCTGTCATGCAAAGTCTTTTGCTTTTTTGCAAAGAGCATGCTTTACCTTTTTTTATTCTGGGCAAAGGCTCCAACTGCCTCTTTGACGATCAAGGATTTAACGGTGTTGTGATCCACAATAAGATTGATTTTTTAGAGCGCCCTGCGCCTGGCCTTTTTCGGGCCGGTGCTGGCTACAGTTTTTCTCTTTTAGGCGTACAATCCGCTAGAGACGGATGGTCTGGGTTAGAGTTTGCCTCTGGTATTCCCGCAAGTGTGGGTGGGGCTGTCTTTATGAATGCAGGGGCGAATGGAGCTGAGGTTGGCAACGCTGTGGTCAGTGTGGAATTCGTCGATGAAAATGGAGCGCTGCATGAATACGCGCGTGAAGATCTGCATTTCTCCTATCGTACTTCGGACTTTCAACAAATGGCGGGAGCCATCGTTGCCGCGACTTTTGCACTGACCCGCTCTGAAGCGGCACGCAAGAAACAATTAGAAATCATCGATTATCGCGTGAAAACGCAGCCCTATGGCGAGAAATCTGCCGGATGCATTTTCCGCAATCCTTCTTGCGCCTCTGCGGGTGCTTTAATAGATCAGGCAGGCTTGAAAACGCTATCTTGTGGAAATGCAGAAGTGTCGGCGATGCATGCCAATTTTATTGTGAATAAAGGACAGGCTACGGCTCGCGATGTGTTGCAGCTCATCGAGTGGATTAAAAAAGCTGTCTTTGAGAAAAAAGGGGTGCAACTCGAAAGCGAGGTGCGCTATATCGCGAATATTTCCGAAGATAGAGTTGGGAAAATAGATGATTGATTTTCGTGCAGATATGCATTGCCATTCCTTATGTTCCGACGGCACATTTTCACCGGAAAAACTTGTAGAATTAGCCCATCAGATTGGTTTAAAAGGTCTTTCGATTACGGATCATGACAGTATCGAGGCTTATCCCGAAGCGCAAATAACCGCTGAACGTTTGGGGATTTGCCTTCTTTCAGGAGTTGAGTTTTCAACCGAACATTTAGGCGTGAGTATCCATGTTCTAGCCTATGGATTTGCCCTGCAGCATCCTTTAATTGCACAATTTTGTGCGCGCCATCTAGCCCGGCGCATCGAAAGAAATCAAGAGATACTGGCCCTACTGCGCAAACATCGCATGCCGATTAAAGAAGAAGAACTGAGTGCTATTTCGACCCGCGGCACAGTAGGCCGCCCGCATATCGCTTTAGCCATGGTTAAACAGGGGTATGTCAAGACATTGCGAGAAGCTTTTAAGAAGTATTTAGGGGAAGGAAAGTCTTGTTATGCTCCGGGAAAGGCTTTTAGCGTAGAAGAGACTTTAGAGGTGATCCACCAAGCTAAAGGTCTGGCAGTAATTGCTCATCCCCATTTAATCGACAATAATCGGATTTTGCGAAGCCTGCTAGGAATGCCTTTTGATGGGATCGAATGTTATTATGGCAGATTTCCGTTACAAATCCATGAACGTTGGCTGGATATTGCGCATAAAAAGCAGTGGCTCATTTCAGGCGGTTCAGACTTTCATGGGGAGATCAAACCAGACATTGCGCTTGGATGCTCATGGGTGAATGAAGAATTGTTCGATAAATTTTTTCAATATTTTCAACAGCAAACGCAAAATTTCGTTCCATGACTTATACCGCACTCATTCAAGAACTCTATTCCAGAACCCAGTCTCTGGGCATAAAATTAGGGCTGACGAATTGTTCTCGCTTGCACGAGTTATTTGGCTCTCCTGCGAGCTGCTTTAAAAGTATCCATATAGCTGGTACCAATGGTAAAGGATCCGTTACAGTCAAAACAGCTGCCGGCTTGCAAGCAGCCGGCTATCGAGTGGGACGTTATACTTCGCCGCACATTTCTACTTTTCGCGAAAGGATCAGTGTTAATGGAGAAATGATCTCTGAAGAAGAAGTTGTGCAGATTTTAACCGATCTTTTTGCATTAACCAAACAAGCGGCTATTCCCGCGACCTTCTTTGAGCTGACAACGCTGCTTGCTCTGCGTTTCTTTGCAGATCGAAATGTCGATTATGCCGTCATTGAAACGGGTTTAGGCGGACGTTTGGATGCGACGAATATCGTGCAGCCAGTCATTTCTGTAATCACCTCCATTTCGTTCGACCATACGGACATACTTGGCAAGACTCTCCCTGAGATTACTAAAGAAAAAGCTGGCATTATCAAAGCTAACATTCCTGTCCTTATCGGCCCTAGCGTACCTATAGAGGTTATTAAACCGATCGCGCAGGATTTAAAAAGCCCGTTGATATTGGTTTCAGAGACCTTTATGAATAGCGAACAAGAAAACCGGGCGTTGGCGCATAAAACACTTGAGTTTCTTCAGGTTGCTCCCATGCATATTCAAGAAGGCCTCCAAGCTTATCTTCCTTGTCGCTATGAAAAAATTGACACAAAGCCCATGAATCCCAGCCCCAAAGCAGTTTTACTTGATGCAGCCCATAATCCAGCGGGGATTAAGGCTCTGCTAGAGCGCATCCAGACAGATTATCCTGTCGCTCCTTTGCATATCGTCTGTGGATTTTCTAAGAATAAAGATGTGCGCACATGCCTGCAACTGCTTTCAGATCACAGCAAAAGCTTGCATTTCGTGGCTAGTGGTATAAGAGCAATCTCCACAGCTGAATTACACGCCATTTTGGCAGATTTTTGCGAGCTCGAAGCCTCTAGCGAGATCACAGTTGCACAGGCTATTTCTAAAGCGGTGCACTTAGCTGCGTTAGACCAGGGGGTTGTTGTGGTCTGCGGGACTTTTTACATCATGCGTGAAGCAAGGAAAGCTCTTGGCATTGCCGAGCCCTCCGATCCACTTGTTTTAAGCGATTGAGTATCCTGAATTTTTAAGACTATCTGTTTTGAAAACTCGAAAATTTGCATTGCCCTATTTTTTAAGGAAATTGATGACTTCTTGAGGAAGCGCTTGTGTATTGCATTCCGCTGGAATGAATTTTAGAAAATCTTTCTTACTAAGAGGAGGCCGCGATCTTTGGATGGTGCTTAGATTTTTTTGCGTGCTAAAAATCGACTGCGCCAATTCGTTGACTTCTTCTTCAGTTAATAGATTTGGGACAGCAGATAGAACTTCGAACACCTTTTCTTGAGAGATTGTAAGAAAGGCATCCACAGTTTCCCACACTTCACTTTCGACGAGATAGGGTAGAGTTAAAAGTGTGTCATCGTCATAGACAAAAGGGTGCATCAAGTCAGCGCAAGTTAATCGGTTTTTAAGAGACGCAAAGGTATCGATTAGAGTAGCTCGGTAATGATCCCCCTTCTTTTTGACAAGAATATGGTCAGGCTTGATGTCCACCATATTTAAGATTTTTATTATGGTAAAAATTCGGGTCAGGTTTTCAATGGGAAGGCCGCGATAAAAAAGCTCGTTGGGAGTTTTAAAGAGTTTGAGGCCCGGAGGAATAGTGGAATCATACGATCTCCCATGTTTTAAAGGAAAGGCTAACTCACTTCCCTTTTTTACAAAAAAAAGGGTCCCTGAATTTATGATCAACCTTGATGATTCTTTAGATATATTGACACGAGAAATTTTTTTGAGTTTTTCATTGCCTTTCAATTTATGCATTACTAAAGGTTCGGTATTATCGATCCATTTTGAACAGATTGCCCAGCTATCTGCATCTCTTACCACGGTTGTTTTAGGAAAGCATTTTCTTCCAGGAGCCATTAATTCACCAAATTTTATCCCAAAATACTCCTTGACTAAATCCTTAATGGTAATCACTGGACCTGCCCCTCTAAAGGTTTTGATTTGATAAGTTTTGCCATCTCTAACCGACTTATATCCTGGAGTGCATCCATCTTCCTTTTCTCCAGTGATAGGATAATCACTAAGGGTCAAAAATTGGGAATGGGATTCAAGAGAATTCATAGATAAACCACCTTAATTAATTTAATAACGTAAATTATTATCCGTTTTTTATGTAAAGTTTTCAATTATTTTATTTATTTTGCCTGATTCTATAGGTTCTTATTATTTAAAAGTAAGCTGTTTTGATTAAGATAAACAAATTTCGGTTTTGGAATGTGCGTCTGTTGTTTCAGCGAAACATTTTCTGCCAGGGGCGAATAATTCTCTAAATTTTATGCCAAAATATTCAAATATACATGACCTAAGGTTTACTTTCATTTTATTTTTTAAATTCGCCGTTTCCTAAGTTATTAAGAACACGTAGGTGTGATCGAATTGCTTGTCTAAAAGTAGGCTGCTCATGGTAGGGATAGCCAAATTCTTGAGCCGCTTTTTTGACAATTTTGGAAATGCGCGGATAATGCACATGACAGACATAGGGAAAGAGGTGGTGTTCAATTTGAAAGTTCAAACCTCCCAGAAAATAAGAAAGCCAACGGTTGTGCGTGGCGAAGTTACTGGTGGTTAACATCTCATGTGCCGCCCAATTATTTTCCATTTCCCCAACCGCATTGGGCTCAGGGAATTCAACGTTTTCGATGATATGCGCCAGTTGGAAAACTAAAGCGATCATAAAACCTCCCACAAGCTGCATGCTTAAGTAGCCCACGAGAATATACCACCAGGGCGTACTTAAAAGATAAAGGGGCAAGCCGATAAAGAGCCCTAAACTGAAGGCTTTCAAAACTGTAAAGATGGCGGCATCTTTATGTGAAATTTTGCCCGCCCGCACTTCGCGATAGATCCAAAGGGGATCGGAGAATAAAATCCAATTGAGACTTGTGAAGCAATAGAGAATGGGGGCGTAATAAGCTTGATAGCGATGAAACCATAAAAGCGGATCCTTTGGAGAAAGTCGCAGCCAGATGGCTTTATCAATGTCGCTATCGTGCCCTGGAATGTTGGTATAAGTATGGTGCAAAACATTATGTGTAATTTTCCAAATATAAGAACTTGTGCCATTCACATCAAAAGAATAGCCTAAAAAACGATTGAGTTTTTGATTTTTGGTATAAGAACCATGTAAAGCATCATGTGTCAGATTGAATCCAATCAGGGGTTTAATCACTCCTAAACAGACATAGAGAAGGATAATACCTGGGAGTTGGAACGTATTGGAGATGAGGACAAGGTAACAGAGGACATAAGCTGATAGCAGCAAAAAAGATTTAAGGAGCATTTCTCCGTTGGCTTGATAGGATAACCGCTCCGCTGCGAATTCTTGTTCGACGCGTTTTTTGATAGCCGTTAAAAAATCTTGCGTTGGATTCGGTTTAAATTTAAGTTTAATCATTTTTCCTCTAAGCTAAATACATAAAAAGAAAAATTGAAAAGCGTCTGAAGTTGATTGCAGACGCTCTGTGGGTTAGTAGCTTGTGGATTCCAGCTTGACCTTGCCATGGAAAATCCAATAAATCGCTGTAGTATAGGCGACGACTAAAGGGATTCCTACTAAAGCAATAAGGATCAGGATTTCAATCGTTTTAGCTGAAGAGGATGAGTTGTAAATTGTCAGGCTTAAATTTTCCGGACTATTAATTGCCCGGATCACTTCTGGATAGGTTCCCACGGCATATAAACACAATAAGAAAATAATATTAAAACAGGAAGAGACGAAGGCCAGCCAATCTTTGCCTCGATTGATTTCTCTTGGGATGTTAGCGATCGAGAGCATGTTGCCAATGGCTAAAAGAAAAAAAATAGGCCGTTCTTGAAGCACTTCGATCATATGGGGCATATAAATTAGCGTTGCCATGGTAGTGAGGGCATAAGTGATAATGAAAAAGATGATGGTAGGATTAATCCATGCGCGGATCTTATCATGCAGCTCTCCTTCTGTTTTCATCAAGATGAAGATGCCTCCATGCATGCTAAAAAGAGCGACGGTTAACACGCCGATCAGGAGTGCGTAGGGGTGCAGCAGGGAACTGAGATCCCCGATGAATTCCTTGTGTTCATTCAAAGGGATTCCGCGAATAAGATTGCCCAAAACCACCCCCAGACCAAACGCAATAATCAGGCTGGCCAAGCTAAATAAAACATCCCACATCCATCTCCACCAGGCCATGGGTCGTTTACTGCGGAATTCAATCGCCACTGCACGGAAAATAATGCCCCCTAAAAGAATCATCAGGGGAATGTAGAAAGCCGAGCATAAGGTGGCATAAATGTCAGGAAACCCAGCAAATAAAGCCCCGCCTGCTGTGACTAACCACACTTCATTCCCATCCCAAACCGGTCCGATAGCATTTAACATAAGACGTCTTTCTTCATCTTTTTTTGAGAAAAGATGCAACATGCCAACCCCTAAGTCAAAGCCATCCAGGATCGCATATCCTATAACAAGCAGGACAAAGGCAGAGAACCAGATAAACTGTAAAGATTCGAGTGAGAAATTAGTCATGCTGAAGTTCCTTTGCGAAAGTTTTGAGGTGATGATAAGGGCTTGTGAGGTCTTCATCGATGGGGCCGTGCTTAATTTTTTCATTCAATAAATAGATGAATAGAATGAATAAAAAAGTGTAGACAGTTGAAAACATGATCATCGATCCTAGCACATGATTGGCGGTCACAGACTTGGAAAGTCCTTCTGAAATACGCAAGAGTCCTTGTACAATCCATGGATAACGCCCCATTTCGGCGGAAACCCAACCGGCCTGATTTGCTAATTGCGGAAAGATAACCGAAATCAACAAGCCGCGCAGAGCCCACTTGCTCTGAAATAAAGTGCCTCGCCACCATAAGTAAAGAGAGATGATTGTCAAAAGGAACATGAGAACCCACATGGCAATCATCAAACGGTAGGTTTGAAAAACGGCTTGCACATTTGGGCGATCAGCTTTCGAGACTTGATCGAGACCTTGAACCGTCGCATTAGGATCGTTAAAAGCTAGAATGCTTAAAAAGTTTGGAATGGCAATCTGATAATCCACCCGTTCTTCAGCGGTATTGACGATGCCAAAAAGGGTCAAGGGAGCATGACTTTGGGTCTGATACAATCCTTCAAAGGCGGCTAATTTCATCGGCTGATTACGTGCAACTCCTTTGGCGCTCAAATCTCCAAGGTAGAGTTGCAATATGAGTGAGAAAAAGGAGATCACCAGGGCGATGCGGAGCGATTTGCTGGCAAATTCCTGGTGTCTTTTTTTCAAGAGGTAATAGGCTGAAACGCTGATGACCAAAAACATGCCAGCAAGCCAAGCTCCAACAAGCGTGTGAGTAAGTCTTTCTACAGAGGAGGGATTGAAAACCATAGCCCAGAAATCGATGATCTCCGCACGGGCATTCAGCCCCTCTCCTACAATATGGTAACCAGCTGGTGTTTGCATCCAGGAGTTAGCGACCACGATCCAGACCGCACTAAAATGCGCTCCAAGGCAGACCATGATCGTGGAAAAATAATGTATTGCGGGTTTAACGCGGTTCCAGCCGAAAAGCATAAGGGCCAGGAAGCCTGATTCTAAGAAAAATGCGAAAACACCTTCTGCTGCTAAAGCGCTGCCAAAAACATCGCCGACGTAACGCGAATAGGTTGCCCAATTTGTTCCGAATTCGAATTCCATGACAATCCCTGTTGCCACACCCATCGCAAACGTTAAAGCAAAAATGCGCGTCCAAAATTTGCCAATCTGCAAATAAATCGGATTTCCGGTTCTCATGTATAAAGTTTCGACACAAACCAAAAATAAACCCAACCCAATGCTTAACGGGGGGTAAATGTAATGAAACATGATAGTAAAGGCAAACTGAAGGCGCGCAAGTATTTCTACATCCATAATCGATTCTCCTAAATAGCCAAAATGAGCACTGTAATGAATCGCGGATTTTTTAGAAAATGTTTTTAAAATATGTCTTGCCTGCCGTGCTAACTCAGGAAATTAGATTGCCCTAATTTCCCTATAGTTTATAAATTTTCTACGAATATGCGCCCAGCAGGGGCTCCAGATGATTTGCTTTTTACTGGCCATTTTTTCATAGGCCCCGTACTTGTCCGAATGAAGTACACCAGTATATTCTTGCAGCAATTCTAAAGCATTATGAAGACAACGGTCAGTGCGAAAATTATAGATTCTGTAGGCTGGATTTTAAGATTTGCCTCCTACCAAAAACCCACATGTATGCTTGCTCAACTTTACCTTTACCTGGGGCTAACATATCAATAGGAGTTTCATCAGCAAAGATATTGCCGCTTTCTAGAACATGCTTGGTCATTTCCTTGTAAAGTGGTTTTAGCACGCTTCTCCACAACGAATAACTCATTGACACATGATCTGACGACTAATACCAATTTTTTCGCGACACATAATTTCTGATTGTTTGTAAAGAGGCGGATGATCAGCAAATTTCTTAACTAAATCGAAATCATCCCAAAATTTTTCGGTTAGCAGCTACTTAAAGATGGATGAAGAATGGGTCCTAGAAAATTCTAGTCAAGGATCGTCTAGTCACTACTCATTTGCTTGTTAATTTAGTACGAATTTACAATCCACTCACAAGTCTATTTGCCTACCTCTAAAGCATAAGTGTTGTCTCATTTTTAATGAGTTTCACAAGCAATGATCACTAAGTGAGAACTCACACAGAATCCGTACTG
>PEQL01000034.1 GCA_002786175.1 Parachlamydia sp. | reverse complement strand
ATAACTTCTCTTGATCGCTTTTATTCGATCTTGAAATAACTAAGATATCAAAGAGAGGTATTTCTCACAAGCTATTTCACAAAAAAAAGAAAATTTATTCGCGCACGGCTTTATATTGCTCTACGTGTGGTTGTAGAGTGCCCCAGGTTTTTTCCTTAGCTCCCTGGATTTCAGATGTCAGCCTTATCCCCTTCTCTCCTATATGCTTACGCTTCATTTCATTTTCTAAAAGCTCTTCTATCTTTTCCGCCACATTGGTTTCAGTCACTTGAAGGGCCGCGCCGCTTTCGAGAGCAAGCTGCGCAAACTCCATTTGGGAGTACATGTGCGGACCAAATAGAACAGGCACGCCATAAAAAGACGGTTCGAGCACATTATGACCGCCTACCTTGTCCGTGAAACTGCCCGCCACGACAGCAACGTCTGATAATTGATAACATTTGAGTAAAACTCCCATCGCATCCACTAATACAACCCGCGCTGGACTGTTTGATGTTGCTGGTTGACTATAGCGAGCGAAAGGGATCTGCAGCTTAGTTAAAAGGGCTGCGACTGCCTCAAAACGCTCTGGATGACGCGGGACTAGTAAGATCTTTAAGTGAGCAAATTTTTCCAAAAGCCCTTTGAGGCTTTCCAGAAGTTTTTTTTCTTCCGGATCGTGAGTTGAGCCCAGGGTAATCACACATTCATTGGATTGAATTCCCAGCTTTACCCGCCACTCCCTAATTTCGCTTTCAGAGAGTTTCGGTGGAATGACACCGCACTTCAAATTCCCTGTGACGACCAATTTTTTGGCCGGAATATTTAGATCGGCAAAACGCTCTAAATAGAGCCCATTTTGCACGCAATAGAGATCGATGAGCGAAAAAAGTGGAAAGGAGGAAATACATTGATAACGCTTCAGAGACTTTTCCGAGAGTTTTCCATTGACTACAGCTAAAAAAGCGCCAGTCTTTTTTGCTTCATTTAAAAAATTAAACCAAAAATCCGTTTCGCATAAGAGCACTAGGTCAGGGGCAATTTTCCGCATAATGGGTCGGATAATCCACTTTAAATCAAAGGGAAGATAGACGTGATGCTCGGCAAAAGGCATGCAGCGTTGTGCCTCTGCATGCCCTGTTTCTGTGACGGAAGAGATGACTAAAATCGGATGATTGAGCTCCTTTTTCAATATTTCTGCCAACCCAGAGATCGCCTTGGCTTCCCCTACCGAAACCGCGTGGATCCACACCAACGGCCGCCCCTCCTTTTGAATCGTAGGGAAATGCCAACCAAAACGCTTCAGAAAGTTTTGGCGGTACTTCCCCTTAACGAGCATCTGATACCCCATCCAAGGCAGCAGCGCAAGCCCAAGGATGAAAAGCAAGGTGTCATACACAAAAGCATAAATTTTTTTCATAAGGATGCAAAAGGGTTGTTGGTAAATTTTTTGGGCGCGGGTTTTGCTGGCGTCGCGGCCTGATGAGATGATCTGGTTTTAGGCGCCGAACTCCCCGATTTCGCTGAGAGGGATATCCGCTTACGTTCAATCTCCACACTGAGGACTTTGACTTGGATTTTGTCACCCGTCTTCACGACCTCGGAAGGATCTTTAATGTAGCGATCAGATAACTCCGAAATATGAATCAAGCCATCTTGATGTACGCCAATATCCACAAATGCGCCGAACGCTGTCACGTTTGTCACAATGCCTTCAAGCTGCATCCCTTCTTTTAAATCGCTGATTGCTAAAATATCGTCGCGGAAATGTGCGACTTCAAAAGCCGCGCGCGGATCCCGCCCTGGCTTTTTCAATTCTTCCACAATATCTTGCAAAGTCAACAAACCGATAGATTCTGTCACATATTTTTTCAGATCAATTTGTTTGATCGCCGCCGCATTGGCACATAGCTGTTCCAGCGGAATCTGGAGGTCGCGTGCAATCTGCTCAACAACCGGATAGCTTTCGGGGTGAACAGCGGAAGCATCCAACGGATAGGCACTGCCTCTGACACGTAAGAATCCAGCTGCCTGCTCAAAAGTCCGCGGGCCTAAACCTGGCACTTTTAAAAGCTCTTGCCGCATTTTGAAGGCTCCATGAGTTTCGCGGTGTTTGACAATTTTCAACGCCACTGAAGGCCCAATTCCCGAAACATAAGATAACAAAGGAGCACTCGCTGTATTTAACTCCACCCCTACGTGGTTCACGCAGCTTTCGATCACATTAGAAAGTTGATCCTGCAGCAGCTGTTGATAGACGTCGTGTTGGTATTGCCCAACACCAATAGCTTTAGGATCGACTTTAACCAATTCCGCCAAAGGATCCTGCAGACGCCTCGCGATCGAGATTGCACCTCGGATAGTTAGATCTAGGTCTGGGAATTCTTCGCGCGCGATGTCGGAAGCGCTATAGACACTCGCCCCGGCTTCACTCACAGGGACAACTAAAGGAGTGCTCCCCGGAAAGTCTGATAATATTTTTCTAATAAAGGCTTCCGTTTCGCGCCCCCCAGTGCCATTTCCGACGGCAATAGCAAAAGGTGGATATTTTGCCAGGAAGGCAATAAATTCCTTTTTGGATTTTTCAGGGTCTTGCACAAAAGGATAAATTGTTAGGTTATCTAAAAATTTGCCCGTTTCATCGATAGCGGCGCATTTACATCCCGTACGGATTCCTGGATCAACGCCAATCACCGTACGCTCTCCTAGAGGAGCACTTAAAAGAAGGTGGCGCAGATTTTCCGCAAAAATTTCTACCGCAGCCCGATCTGATTTAAGTTTAAGTTCCACGCGTAGATCTGTTTCAACGGAAGGTGCTAATAGCCTTTTGTAGCCATCCTTGATCGCCTGCTCAAGCGGTTCGCTGTAAGCCGAGGCGGGATTTAAGCGCACGCTGCGCCGCATTTCGCTTAAAGCAGGTTCCGGGTCGATTTCAATATGAAAATCTAAAATCCCTTCGCGCTCGCCGCGTCTAATCGCTAAATAACGGTGAGAAGGAATCGTGGCCACTTTTTCCTGAAAACGATAATACTGTTCGAATTTAGTAGGAGTCTGGTCTTTATCTTTGACAACTTGACAAATCAGCATTCCCTGAGTCGCAAACTCATCCCTGACAAAGGCGCGTATCGCTGCGTTTTCAGCCACTTGTTCAGCGATAATATCTTTAGCACCTTGCAAGGCATCTTCCCAGGTTTCCACCCCTTTCTCGCTATTGATAAAGGTTGCGGCAAACACAGCCGGTTCTTCACCCAGAGGCTGCTGGAGAATGCGTTCGGCTAAACCCTCTAACCCTTTTTCGCGCGCAATTGTTGCACGTGTGCGACGCTTGGGTTTATAAGGTAAATAAAGATCTTCCAACCCGTTTTTGGTTTCGCATGCCAGAATCTGCCCTTTTAAAGCGTCAGTGAGTTTGCCTTGCTCTTGAATCGACTGGAGAATTGTTTTTTTTCGGTCTTCCAATTCATTTAAGTACTGATATCTTTCCTGGATATCGCGGATTTGCACTTCATCCAAGTTGGAAGTCGCTTCTTTGCGGTAACGCGCAATAAAGGGCACCGTATTTCCATCATTTAAAAGATGAATGACAGCCGATATGTCTTTAGCCGCAATTTGAAGTTCTTGACTCATCTGTAAAACAGGATCAAAAATGTGGTGTGTCATAAGGTGGTCTCCTATTCTGGGTAAATGCTGGGATTTGAACTCCTTTCGCGCACATCAGCGAGTGAAATAAGCTCAAACTCAAAAAGTATAACGGGAAAGCTTGTCGATTTCAATCTAAGGATGTTATAAAACAAAGAGACACATAGACCAAGTCGTCGACTTGATGAAGTATATAATATAGAATATTGTAAATCAATAACTTAAACAAAAAGAACCCCATGCCTTTTCTGCTCATTTTTTTAGCCCTTTTACTGAACGGCCCTCTTTTTTCCCAAGAGACTAATCCACCGCTGCAAATCGAGATTCTAGATCCCGCGAATCTTTCGCGCAAATGGTGGGAGGATACGGAACAAGTCATGAATGACAAAACTGCCTCTCAGGAATTCACTGCGTCGTTAAAAAGACAGGTGACTTCCTTGCCTCAGGAGAATCAGCAGGAAGCTAAAAAACTCATCGAAGACATTGAGCAAAATTTGCAGGTCTTACTCGACGTCCCCTCCAAAGCCAAATCTACCGAGCCAATTAATCCGATCGCTTCCACATATAGTTTGGACCGTCTAGTTGAGGTGCACCATCACTTGCTGAAAAATCAGATCGAACTCCAAATTACCGAGGAAGATCAGGAGCAAAAAACACTGCTCATTAATAAAATCCAGGAAAACTTGGATAAACTCATCTTGAGCTACGACAAAGCCTACCCTCACTCGGAAAAGAAATTTTTAACCGGACTAGAATGGATTGCCACCCGCATAAAGTTGGAAGCCAACAAAAAAACCTTCGCGTTGCTCACTCAAAATCTTGAAAATCTTAAAACAACTCTCACTCAACGCCTCACTGAAGAGGACTACGCCAAGTACCACCTGGTCAGCAATCAGGCGGAACTGGCTAAATTCGACAAACGCGCCAGCGAAGCCAAAAAAATTTGGGAAAGTAAAAAGCAGCAGTTAAGCACTAAAGATACTGACTTTATGACCATGACACTGCTCAACTCCTGCGATGAAAATGAAATGAAAAAACAGCTAACCATTTTGCAAGGATTTGAACAAACCATCGAAGAGGCCATGGCGCATTTGCGCTACATTCAAGCTTCAATCCTAGCCAACCTCTCGCGCCTCATGCTCCAAAACCTTGATGAAGCCACTATTACGACCTTTAATGCCGAACTAAAAGAATGGGGCCGCGCGCTGGAAAGTTTAGAAAAATCTGCCGGCGAATGGCGCAAAAGGCTTGAAACGATTATTCAACGAAATGAACAAATCCACTGCTTTAGCGATACACCTTCTACCGCAACTTCAGCAACAGCGGCTTCCTTAAATGAGGAATTCATCAAATCAAGTAAAAAAAACTTGCAGTCAGTCGCAAGCCTAGAAAACGAATTAATCGATACCACCTTTTTATATGCAACATTCCAAAGCCACCTCATTCCCCTGCTAGGCCATCACAGGCAATGGCTGGCACAGTTTTCTTCTTTTATCACCACAAGTTATGAATCTTTGAATGAATGGATCGACCACACTCTCTTTTATGTGGGCAACTACCCTGTCACTCTTTTTGCACTCATGCGTTTCGCTTTCATTCTCTTTTTGACATTTTTGATCGCCCGCTTAGTTGTCAATATGCTGAGCAGGCTAGGTGAAAAGAAACGCGGCCTCCAACATTCAGTTCTCTACAAAATTAATCGGCTGGTCAATTATTTGATTCTTTTTATTGGAACCCTGGTAGCACTATCTTCCATTGGATTTGACTTCTCCAACCTCTTGCTGGTTGCTGGAGCCCTTGGAGTCGGGTTAGGATTTGGACTGCAATCCATTTTTAATAATTTCATTTCAGGGATTATTATCCTCTTTGAAAATAATTTAAAAGTCGGAGATCTCATCGAATTAGAAAATGGCCTACGCGGTGATGTGCGCGCCATTAACTTCCGCAGCACAGTCCTACGCACACCCGATGGCATCGAGGCGTTAATCCCCAATGCCGAACTTGTGACTTCCAAAGTGATGAACTGGACCTTAAACGATCCGTTTCGGCGACTCCATATCCCCTTTAGTATTGCCTATGGAGAAGACAAAGCTAAAGTCGTGCGCCTGATTACTGAAGCCGCTAAAAAGGAATCCATGACACTCATTCGACCAGGAATATCTGAACCTTCAGTCTCATTAATTAAATTAGGGGAAAATGGGCTAGAGTTCGAACTCATCGTGTGGATTGACGACAGGACAAGCCGGTCAAAGAATATCCTTTCGACCTACCTGTGGATCATTGAAACAACTTTAAGTGAGAATGGGATTTCAATGCCGTTTCCGCAACGCGAAATACGCATTATCAATGTGGGACCTGAAAAAAAGAACCCGCTCGAATAGAGCGGGTTCACGAAGAAAATTAGCTAGCGATTTGTTTGTTAAACTCTGCAATCACGGATTCAACAGTAGCCGCATCTTTGTCAGCAATAGCGACAAGCCCTGCATCGACCCACATATCTTTATCGCCGGCTTTAAGCACTAACAAAGCAGCTTCATTTCTCGCTTCTTTGTTTACTGCTATGCCTTTCAACCCAATAGCTATCTTCACGGCATTCATTGCTTTTTTATTTTTAGCTTTAGAGTCAGCTCCACGCGTCAATAATTCCGCTGTAATTTTCGCCAGTCCACTAATAACTGCGTGAATAAGGGGGGTATGAAGATTAAAACTTTCTGCTTCATTAATCAAAGTAGGATCTTTATCCAACATAGACATGACAATTCCCATTAACCTCTGTTCGTCGGCCTTGCTGTTAGAAAGCAATTTAATGACTAGATTTGTGGATACACCGTTACTTGTCGTAAATCTCAACTCATTTTGATTAATTACAAAGGCAAGAACTTTAGAAGCATCAGTAATAAATGGCTTGGTAGAGGCTTTCATTAAAAAGTCCCCTTTCAAATTCGCCTCTTTTGCGTCTTCAAAAAGTGCTTCAAAGACTTTCACGTTATCTCCCTCAATACAGCCATCAAGAATCTGAGCCTTTCTCAGGTCAACATCATCAGACTTCGCAAGCAGCGTCTTCACCATTTCGGGATTTCCAAAACGACCCACAAGTTGAGTTAGATTAGAGTAAGTCAGATCTTTATCCTTTGATAAATCTTCTTTACTGCAATGCTCAAGGATTCTTTCTACCGATTTTGCAATAGTTGCTGCCGCTCCTGGGTTGGAGATCTGAGCCATTAAGCCCGCCAAGTCTTTTAGACCATCTTGAGCAAGCGTTTTCTCGGCATCTTTAACATTTAAATGGCAATCTTGGAGGATCTTTTCCAAGCGTTGTTTGATTTTTGGATTTTTTGTTTGCTGAATGTAACGCTCTAAAACGGTATGGATATTTACGACGTTATCGGGTTTAAGGAACAGAGTAGGGTGGTTTTTAATTTTTGCAGCAACGGCTTTCATCGATTTTTCTGGAAAAGTTGTTGCGACCCCTTTTTGGCCAAAAGTGACAGCTCTTAGCAGAACGTTTAAAACAGAAAATAGACGATTTTTCATCGGACCATAAGGAGCCCTGACGGAAAGATTGGAGGCAATGACCACATTTTGTGCAAGAGCAGCATTAGCTAATACACTATCAAATGAAGGTTTGTCAAAATCAAGTCTTGGTTTGGACATAGTAATTAATTCTCCAGTTAAAGTTATTTGATATTTTTTTTATTTATTAAAATATTATGGACTTTTTGCCTCATAAAATCAAATAGAGATAGCATTTTATAAAATAAAACCAATTTTATCACATATTTATTTTAAAATTCAATCAAAAAAAAACATGACTCCTGGAGGAGTCATGTGACTTCGAAAAAAAAGCTTACATTTCCTAATGAAACATGAACTTCTTATGCTGCTACTTTAAGATCTTCAGCTTGTTTCTTAGCTGCTTCACTTTTTTGTATAGCAGGCTATTGATTATTTTTTGGCAGCAAACTCTTTTTGAGCTTCGTCCAAAGCGTGACCGGCTTTTATGAAAGCATCTTTTGATGCTTGTAAAGTTGCGTCTGCTGCTTCAGAAGCTTTTTGTGCTTCTTTAACCTTACCTTCTAATTCTTGATCAGCTTTTTTAGCTTCTTCAAGTTTTGCATTCGCCTGATCTTTAGCCTCAGCAGCTAGCTTTGTATTTGCAACTTTATCTTCGGCATCTTTAAGTACGTCTGCAACCAATTTTTTTTGTTCCTCTAGGCCTTCCTGAAGCTTTGCAAGGTCTTTAAGAGCCTTGTCATAAGCTTCCTGAGCTGCTTTTTTATTTTCAGCAGTTACTTGATCATCACCAATAGCAGCTTGATTTGCTTTTTCTGCTTCTTCAGAAGCTTGTTGAGCTTTAGCAAGATTTTTTTCTACCTCTCTAAGAGCTTCTACAGCAGCTCCATGCGCCTCTTTTGCTTCGGCTTCATCTTTTTGAGCAGTTTCTTCATCTTTTTTAGCAGCTTCAAGTGCTTCTTGAGCTAGCTTCAAAGGCTCTTCTGTTGTATTTTTACGTGATTCGACAGCTTTATTCAGAGCTTCTTTGGCACTAAGTTGAACCTGTGTGGCTTCTTCTAGTTTTAGTTTAGCATCGTCTACAGCAGATTGAGCTAATTTTAAAGCGTCTTCAGCTTTTCTACGCTCTTCAGCTTTCTTAGCGTCTTCGGCTTTTTTATCTTCTTCAGCTTTCTTAGCTGCTAACGCCTTTTCAGCGTCTTCAACTTTTTTCTTTAGAGTTTCTTGCAGCTTTACAGCGTCTTCAACCATTTTTTTAAAACCATCTTTCTCTTGATTAGCTTTTAGCAATTCTGCTTCCAAGCCTAGAAGTTTGGCCTTCGACTCTTCAGTTGGAGGTTGTTTTTTAATATCTTCAATCGTTTTAGTTAAAGCTTCACTTGCTTTCTCTGCTTCAGCAAGCTTTGTTTCACCCTCTTTCACTTGACTTTCCAGAGCAACTTTCTCTTCCTGTACTTTTTTCAATTCCTGTTTTAGCTTTTCTACTTCTGAAAGCTCAGGAGTTGGGTCCACTAATTTAACGATTCTATCAAAGCTTGCTTGGATCGCAGCGATCGTTTTTTGATTTTTTGTGAATTTATCATCAACTTTGCCAGTTTCATCTCTGTGCAAAGTTTTGTTCAAGATACTAATTAGCTCTTTTTTGAATGTATCAAGTTGAGCAGCGTCAGCAGGGATGTCTGCTTTACGTGAAATGAGCAATTGTTCAATTTTTTTTGCTGTGAGCAGAGGCTTATTTGTACGTTCAATTTTATCGCCTAAAAAAACGGCAAGAATGTCAGTTAGTAGCTGCCACATACGTCCGTGCTGATTGACAACGCGACCTTTGGTTGATACAACTTTCCCTGCGAGTACTTCTGTATTTGCCCTTTTCAATAGAGCTGCAAAAGTCTCAGTTTTTGAGTTAAGATCAGTTACTTGAATAGCCATGAAAATTTCTCCTTAATTTTTTCTAAATCGTCGACAGTAGGAATTATTTTTACACAATTACAATAGCGTGCAAAAACCTAAGTTAGAAGCTTAGGACATACCTGTAAGAATACCCACACATTTCGTGGACCAATACTAACAAATCTTTTCGGAAAAGTTCAAGGAAATTCTGGGAATATTCATAGATAAAGAAATAATCAGGTACAAAACATTTCTTTGAAAAATTAAAGTCGCTTGATTGCTTCCAGCATTTCCCCTAAATCAGAAAGAGGTTGATTGCAAACACGTCCATAACAAATATACAGTGTTGTGGTGTCACTCTGAGGCACTTGTTCCTGCACAAAAGGAAGAAGTTTGCACAGTGCTTGATCCTCAATTTTTTTCCAAATAATTGCTTTATTTGGAATAAAATTCTGGTAAAAATGTTGTCTAAGCTCTTGTAGATGAGATTCCTGACTATTTAAAGCCACGGTGATGGTAGGCAAATGCTCTTGCGCGTAAAATTTTTGCAGATTCATTAAATGAAAACAGTATCCTGGCGAGTAGTTCTCAATAAATTTGCGCGCCGCCTTCAAGACGTTTTCGGCCTTATCCAAGAAACTAAAATCATGAGTCAATTGATAGAGCCGAATCAGATTTTCACATTGCACGGCATTTCCCGAAGGCTCTGCTCCATCTGAAAACTGGCATTTTCTAAGGATTAAAGAAGCAT
The DNA here is from genome assembly GCA_002786175.1 of Parachlamydia sp. Classification (GTDB taxonomy): domain Bacteria; phylum Chlamydiota; class Chlamydiia; order Chlamydiales; family Parachlamydiaceae; genus Parachlamydia. The sequence goes on along the minus strand of PEQL01000034.1, from coordinate 3,810 downwards.
CTTTGCCATTTGTCTGATAGTAAGCACCGCCCTCTTCCTGGAATTGCTCGTCGAGTATATGGGATAATTCAAGAGCCCATTCTAGCCATTCTGTCCCACATCCAGATTCAAAAAGCGTCAATAAACCGCGAATTAAAAAGGCATGTTCATCCAATCCAGCCGCAAAGGACGCTTCGCCATCTCTCCATCGTCTGAATAGTTGTCGCTGTTCTTGATCCCAAAGATGGGTCCTAATAAATTTAGCGCTGTTCACCGCTGAAACTAAAAATCGATTTTCACAAAAGGCGCACCCTGCTTCAGCCATAGACTTGATCATCAGCCCATTCCAAGAGGTAAGGATTTTATCATCCTTGAATGGGTGCTCCCTTTTTTCGCGCGCTTTCCAAAGCACATGTCTCTGTTCAGTAAAAAGAGTATCGAGTTCAAGAAGATTTTGATTTTTTTTCTTAGCAAATTCCGCCAAATTCAGTTCTGTGTGCAGCACATTTCTACCTTCAAAGTTGCCTAATTCCGAGACACCGTAAAACTCTACAAAAAGTTGCGATTCTTGTTTCCCAAGCAGCCCTTCTATTTCTTCCAGCGTCCAGGTGTAGAACCGTCCTTCATGCCCTTCTGAATCCGCATCTTCCGCTGAATAGAATCCCCCTTTTGAAAACGACATATCGCGCAAAACATAATGCAGAATTTCTTCGCAAACTCGTTTATAAAAAGGATTCTGCGTTGCTTGCCAGGCTTCAAAATAGCCATTTGCTAAAAGCGCGTTGTCATACAGCATTTTTTCAAAGTGAGGGATTAGCCATTTTTCATCGACGCTATAGCGCGAAAATCCGCCACCTAGATGATCATAAATCCCCCCGCGGTGCATCATATCCAAAGTGCGCTCAACAAGAAATAATGGGCGACCATCATTTTTTAGAGCCGAATAGCGGGTCATAAAGACTAATTGATAGGCAATGGGAAATTTAGGAGAGCCTTTCATACCTCCATAGGTGGGATCAGCTAATTTTAAGAGCAGTTCCACAGTATTTTCAAGAACTTCAGGTGGAGGCAAAGACTCTCCTTTCGCCTGCAGGTGCTTTTGAAAAACCTCAACAATTTTTTCTGACTGTTCTAAAATACGCTCGCGTTCATCGCCATACCAGGCTTCTTGAATGCGCACAATGAGATCAATTAGCCCCATTAATCCGTGGCTATTGGAGGGAGGAAGATACGTTGCTGCAAAAAAAGGGTAAAGTTGCGGCGTCAAAATAACATTCAAAGGCCATCCAGCTGCCCCTGACATCATGCTTTGGGCGAATTCCATATATAAACTGTCCACTTCTGGAAGTTCTTCCCTATCGACTTTGATATTAATAAAAGCTTCATTTAAAGCTTGTGCGACTTCCAAATTTTCGAAAGATTCCTGTTCCATCACATGGCACCAGTGACACGTGGCATACCCAATTGAAAGAAAGATCGGTTTATCGGCTTCGCGTGCGGCGATGAATGCTTCTTCACCCCATGGATACCAATCTACAGGATTATGGGCATGCTGCAGAAGATAGGGAGATTTTTGGCGGATGAGTCTATTCGTATAAAGGTGGTGCTCAACCATGCAATCTCTCCTCAATTGTTTAACAGATCGATGTATGAATTGTTTGACGTTGTGCCAGATCCTAATGATTTTTTATAAATATATCAATTGGTTTTCGAGAAAGCAAGCCAATGACCCCAATTTTTTTGAAGAACAAAGCGAAAAAGGCTCATGAATAAAATCGAAATGTGGGGATTGCAAGCAAAATTCTTAATTTTATGTTGAGTTTTTAATACAAGACCATTATGGATTATCCTTGCAAATCTTTTTGATCTTATAAATCGCAGGAATTGATGGAACATAAAATGAGAAACGAAAAACTTAATTCAGATGCAAATAAGCCCTTGCCATCCACTAGATCTTCTTTGGATGCCTTTGCCTCTTGCTTGCATAAACAAAAAAACAAAGCTTTGGGTTTAAGTGTCATGACCTGTTTTCTCATGGGACCTGCAAGCATTCAAGCGGCACATACGCATAAAAAAAATCAGCAGGAAGTCCAAGCGGATTTATATATTCCGTCGCAAGCTGCGATGTTGACGGCTGCTGAAAAGGAACGCCTAGCGAAGCAAAGCCAAACTATTCAAAAGCTTTTGGAAGAATCAAAAGAAAATGCTGAAATGATTCAAGACTTAAGCGAAGAATTGCAGCTGCTTTCGTATAAGCTGGCCCATGCCAAAGTAGATTTATTTAATTTCCAGGAAAACCCGGAACAAAAAGCGAAGATCGAAGCTTTGCGGCAGCAAATTCAGGAAATCCGCTACTCCAATAAAAAGCTGGAAGATCTCGTCGCCGAAAAACAGCATGTGATTTCTAATTTAGAAAATGCCTTAGAAAAATCTAAAGCTCTTTTTAATGAGAAAAACGAGGAAGTGGCTTATCTTTCCCAAATTTATGAAGCCTTGCAAATGCGAGTGGCTGCTGAAAAAATGCAGACAACCCTCTTTGCTGAAGGCTTGCACCAAATTGATCAAAAGCAAATCGAGCTCGATTATGCCCATAAAGCCCTCAACGCGGTCGATCAAGAACTTGTCGCACAAGGCAAATCCCTTCAAGAAATCCAAAAAGATTACCAGCAGCTATTCGACCTCTATACATTAGAGTTAGCAGACAACCAGACAACCCAAAAACTTTTAAATGAAGAATTGCAGTCCCTGCATGAACAGCATCGCGAAAAAGATATCCTGATTACAAATCTTCTATCGACAGCTGAACAAAAAGAAATCCAATTTGCCCAAACACTAGAAGAGAAGTCGCAGCAAATTGCCAAACTAATGAATGAAATGCAGGATTTCGAAGATCTCATTATCTCTAAAAGCAATGCTGTCGAAGAGTATAAAGCTTATGAACTCTCCTTGCTTGATAAATACGAAGAAGAGCGGGCGCATGCTGAAACAATGACTAAAGAACTATTTACTTCTTTAGCACAGGTAGAAAAATTGCAAAAAGATCTTGAAGTCAGTGATCAACTCAAGCTCTCTTTAAGAGATGCCGAAGATAAAATTATTTCCTTGAACCAAGCGCTTCAACTGCAAGAAAATGATTTAAAAAATCTGATTACCGAACATCAAAATCAAATCGCTCTAAACGAAGAACTAAAACAAGCAGCTGTATTAGCTGAAACCTTGCAACATTCCGAAAAACAGGTTGAACTTGAGCGCCTAACTGCTCTATTAAAAGACCGTGATGAAACCATCCGTTTTTTTGAACAGGAACTCGAAGGGCTGGCTGAAGCGCACAAAGTTTTACAAGAAGAATACCAGCTCGCTTTGGCTGAACAGCAAAATGCGCAACAAAAATTTGAGCTCAATCTGCAGGAAATGTTAGCCAAGCAGCAAGACAAAGAAAAAGCCACTCTTGAATTAGAAAATGACCTCGACCGCTTAGCGGCCTTATTGCAAGAACGGGAAGAAACCCTTCAAACAGTGGAAAAAGATCTGTACCAGCTAAAGCTCACGCAACAAACAACCCAGCAAGAGCAGGAGCGCATTTTAACTGCTCATGAAAAAACAGTGCAAGAAGTGACGACTCTCCAACAGGACCAAGAGCGCTTAACGCATTTACTGAAAGAGCGCGAAGAAACCGTCCGCTTCTTTGAGCAAGAACTCGAACAGCTCCTCGTCAAGCAGCAAACTTCGCAACAAGATCGGGAACTCATCTTAGCCTCTCGTGAAAAGGCAGCCCAAGAAACAGCAACCTTGCAACAAGAGCAAGAGCGCTTGGCAGCCGTCTTGAAAGAT
>PEQL01000033.1 GCA_002786175.1 Parachlamydia sp. | reverse complement strand
GGCAGCACTATGCCCAAGTGATCAGTTACTTTATAATTCACATCGCACTCAAGCCAAAGAGGTCTTAATTTAAAGCGTGGGGTGCATTTCCCCAAAAAATCGCTATAATGCTTGCTTTTGGCTCCAATTTTTAGCCGACTTACGGCATAAGCCAAGGAAAGTGGGTTTGATGCTTTAACGTGGAAGGCTCGTGGAAGATACGAAGCTTCATAGGCTTCATGTGCGTGACTTCCATGTGTTATTTCCCACTGTAGCTCCGGAAAAGTTTCTTGCTGCGCCAAATTGCGATAATCCGCAATCACGGCATCAACGATCTGCCAAATGTTTTCCATCAAAATAACTCGTGTTTCGATGATTAAAATCGGAAAGTTTGCTATGATAGAAAACTCACAGGCAAACTTAATTTTATCTAAATTTTAGGACTTCATTTCTCCTATGCCAGAAAAAGCACATGTCATTCTCCCATCGCCGCAAGAACAGCTCCAAAAATTACCTCCAACGCTGTTTCAGTTAGAATTTATTGAAACCAGCCGTTTTCAAATCAGACAAATCCTCGATGGCCATGATCCAAGAATGCTCTTAATAGTCGGTCCATGCTCTATTCACGATACCACAGCCGTTAAAGAATATGCCATTAAATTACAACATCTCCAACAAACCTTATCTGATACTTTTCTTATCGCGATGCGTGTCCATTTCGAAAAACCGCGAACGGCGTTTGGATGGAAGGGGTTCTTATACGATCCTTGGCTGGACGGCTCCGAAGATATTCATGCAGGCATCCACTTAACGCGGCAACTTCTTTTAGAATTAACCACATTGGAAATCCCTATCGCAACGGAATTCCTCACACCCGCTTGCTCTTATTATTTCAAAGATTTGATTTCATGGGGATGTATTGGAGCTCGCACTTCGGCTTCTTCAATCCATCGACAATTGGCCTCCGATCTTCCGATGCCGGTCGCTTTTAAGAATAGCCTTGATGGCAATGTTGAGGTCGCTGCCTATGGAGCTGCTGTGGCAGCTCAACCACAAACTTGGATTGGAATGAACGAGATGGGGGTCAATGCTTTACTTAAAAGCAAAGGCAACACCCATTCCCACGTAGTTTTACGGGGAGGAACCATGCGATCAAACTATGATCCGGAATCGATCCGCGATGCTTTAAATTTTTTAGAGAAAATAGCTCAACCTGCCAGACTCATCGTGGATTGTTCACATGGTAATTCTGAGCGTGTGTATAAAAAGCAAATCGACGCTTTTCAGTCAGTTATTCAACAAATTGTCGCAGGAAATACCCGTATCCGTGGGGCTATGCTTGAAAGCTACTTACTGGATGGAAGTCAAGATTTTTGCCAAAATGCATCTCAACTGCGCTACGGAGTGTCCGTTACAGACCCTTGCCTAGGCTGGAATTTAACTGAACAGCTTTTAAAATGGGGTCAAAAACAGCTCTTAGGGCTTTTACAAGAAAATCTGGTCGCGCATTAATGAAATTCAACGAAATTGTTAACCATCTTGCACTTTACACCTTGACCCCTCTACGCGTTTTCCTGTTCATCTGTCTTTGCATTTGCCTTTTTTTTGGCTGTACCAGACAAGTGCTCACAGTTCAAACTGAATTCTTAAGTCATGAGAATTTAGCCAGCTATCATGTGCGAACTCCTGACCCGCGCTTGTGGAATCCCCCTATCGGACAACGCTTACTGATAAACTGGCACATTCCGGTCTATTTCGGAAAAATGACAGGTCTGAAGCTAGTCTTAAAGCTGCGTTTTTATGATCACACAGAAAAAACCGAATTGATTGAAGTTGCTAAACCTACTGGCATCTATATCTATTCGCTCCTTAATGAGGAGTATTGCGAGAAAAAAGGGATTCTCACCTATAAAGCTCAGCTTTGGTCCGGCAATCACATTCTGGACGAATGGCGCCACCAATTATGGGTAGAGCTTATCACACTGCAGCAAGACTCTGAGATTGAAACAGAGAAAGGATTGAGATGAGTCAACTGCGCAGCCTCTCCTCTTCTAAGAACAGACGTGCGAAATACCTCACGTCTGCTCCCGCTTGACTTATCGAAGCTCAGCTAGCATCGCCCGTCTAACACCGCTTGATCTCGAAAATTTAATTCATTAACTCCCAAAAATCTCAAGCCGGAGTTTTTCAAAATCATAGTTGCGCAGGATGTTTTCGAATTTTATGTTAACGAGCAAAAGCAAACTTTTTACAAAACGATAAGCTTCATCAAAAGAAGCTCCATTGAGCATAATGTAAGCTATTACAAGGGCTGGAGCGCGGCTTTCGCCTGCACTACAATGGACAAGACCCCCCCACCTTTTAACCGACTATCATGTATATAACGCAGGCCTGTTGATAAAATTTCCGCAAAATTGGGATTGTCTTGGGAATCAGCAACAGGGCAATGCACGTAATTAATTCCTTCGATCGGATTTACTTTATTCATTGGTGCTGATGTAACGCTAAGAATTAATTTTATGCCCAATTCATCCCAAGCATCTTTATACACTTCCTTGATTACCTCTGTCTCTATCTCCTCTTTATCAGATACATCACAAGCGTCATTTTTGTTTCCGAGGTATAAATTTTTCATCACTTTCGTGCGAGGAGGATTATCAGGATCTTCAAGATTCACGTCATAGTGTGAAAGCCAAGGGCAGCAATGGCATGGTTTCAAGTAGGATTTAAATGTTTTTTTTATTAATATGATGAATTCTTAATTCGCTTGAAGGGATGTACTATGCCATTAACCATCAAAAATCATGAGATCTATGCTGGATCTGCTCCAAGTTATCCTGTAGGCTCTTTTTCAGCTTGGGGTAGCCATTCCGCTAAAACACATGGAATTTCAAGCATATTTTTTAGAATTGAATCAAATGAAGTGGGCTTGGAAAAATGGCTTCAAGATCTTCCTTTACCTAAGATGATGGGAAAAACTCTGCAAAATGTTTTTTGGACTAAAATGGATGCTAAGCCTCATGCCCCTATTTGTTATCTCTCCGCATCCAAATGCGAGGGGATGCTAAAACAAATTTTCGGATTTAATATGAATTAGTTTCACTCGACTTTTAATAACAAATTTTGTAATAATTTTTAGTAAAAATTATTACAACGAGTAAAACTATGTTGGATTTAACAGTCACATCTTTTCATGCCGCCAAAACACCTCCTCATCAACAACAAAAGCTTCCTGGAATCGTTCAGGAACAAGAATGCACCCCAGAAGACACCCTTAAGAGCTCACGCCATCCTCTGGAAAATTCCACCGCAATCAATCTCCTAGCCAAACAAACGAACACAGCTTTTGAGCAACAGCAAAAAACTTCAACAAATGTTTCTGAACAAGATTTCAACAAATTCAAATCTTTCGCATTAAATAACATCCCCCTCATAGAGGTGAGCTCCTTTGATAGTTTATGGCAAGATTACACCTACCTTAACCGCTACCAAAGTTCCAAAAAAACAACTCAATACATAAAGAAAGAAAAATCTTTCATTCACAATTGTTGGAACATCGCGGCTTTGCTCAATGAATATGCTGAAGAAACGAGCCTTGGGCATTATCGCTTAAATTTTACTCAATATCTTGCAGAAGATAAAGGACTTAAGCTTAATCAAAAAGCTTATAAAGAAAACATCCACCCTTATTTTTCAATTTTTCAAAGATTTATCAATTTGTTAGGAGCCATTGCAAAACCTAAGGCATACATGGAAGAATTTGGCGTCAGCCTATTGAATATCGATGATAAAAGAGCCTTTGCTTTTTATCAGGATTCGCAGGGATTTGTTCCCGTTCCTTTTTGCCGTCATTCCACTGAAACCGAAATCATTTATATCCATTACGGCGAACAAGCCTTTACCTCTTTGGAAGGATGCAACGGAAAGGCTTTTATCTTTGAACATGGCGTTCTTAATACTGCAAGCGGCTATATTCTAGAACTAACCAAAAATGCCTTAGACGCTGAAATCGGTGTCAATGCAAGAGGTTACTATGGCGGAAATAAAGAAATTCCCTTTTATGCGACTTCAAACACAATTCAAACAACCTTGAATTCTGAACATCCCGGGACAAGAAATCTATTATCTTTAATTAAGGATGAAGTGCAGCAATTCCAAAAAGAAGCAAAAACCTTCGATGTCTTCTTTATCCCTATCCCGGATACTGATGCCGAAAGCCATGAGTTTTTATATTTTCTTATTCAGGATTTGATCTCACAACCTCAGTCCAATGTTGAGGCTTTGTTTTTGCTTGAGTACATCGAATCTGAATTAAATGCCCCTATCGAAATGATCAGCCAGCAATTAGAAGAACAAATCAAAACTAAAATTTCTTCGACCTATGACAAAAAGATTGAAAACAGCCATGAAGAAATTCATCCCGTTGTCGTTCAGAAAGCCCATAAAAAAGGGAAAAGAAAAGCTCCCCGTCCCACACAAAGAAAAGCTCCACAAAAAAAAGTGACCTGTTCTGAGGATAGACTAACTAAGGATTTTCAAGCTTTCAAAGTTTCTGGGCCTAGAAAATATAAACACGTCATTAAAATCACCCAAGACCTTTTAAAGAAAATACCCCAGGAAAAATCTAAGCTGGTCAAAGAGTCTCAACGGGGAAGTCATCGCACACTGCATTTTCCAAAAGGTGCGGCGACCCTGGTGAGGCCTCATGGGGGAAAAGATATGGTGTCGCAAGAATCAACGAATGCATTTATTAAGAAAATTATAACTCTTATTCACAGCACACTAGAAGGCTCTAACGTTTAGATGCCTCTTTGCTTTCGCGCGCCAATTTCATCCGATTTTCGGCGCGATGCAAGGATTTTCTGGAACGCTCGACATCGATTTCCTTATCTTTCGCAGCCAGTCTTTTGCGGGCTTTCTTCAAGGCCGCCTCGGCTCTTTTAATGTCAATCTCTGAGGCCATTTCAACCGCTTCTGCCAAAACTGTGGCTTTATTTTTTGACATCTCTAAAAACCCTTCTGAAATGGCCCAAAACCATTTTTTTTGCTCTTTATCTGTGATGATTAATTTCCCAGTTGTCAGGGAAGTGATAATCGGAGCGTGATCTGTCAAAATTTCGAGGTAGCCTAATGTTCCTGGAGCTATCAAGGAATTCACGAAGTCATCAAATACGATTTTTTCAGGAGTGACTATGAAGAGATGATACATGGTTTGATCTCCGAACGTTTATGCATCTTAGCTTTTTCAAACACATCTTCTATAGGCCCCACCATATAAAAGGCTTGCTCAGGAATATCATCGACTTCCCCATCTACAATCATCTTAAAACCATTGATCGTCTCTTCGCGTTTTACATATTTACCAGGCTTGCCTGTAAAAGCTTCGGCTACAAAAAGGGGCTGGGAAAGGAAATTGCGGATTTTACGCGCTCGCGCCACAATGAGTTTATCTTCTTCTGAAAGTTCTTCAATTCCCAAAATAGCAATGATATCTTGCAGATCTTTGTATCTTTGTAAAAGCTTTTGGACTTGGAGAGCCACATTATAGTGCTCATCTCCTAAGATATGCGGATCCAAAATACGTGAAGTTGACGTTAAAGGATCGACAGCTGGATAGATGCCCATCTCCGCAATTTGCCGCGAGAGGGTTGTTGCGGCATCAAGATGTGTAAACAAACTGGCTGGAGCGGGATCTGTATAATCGTCTGCCGGCACGTAGATGGCTTGAACAGAGGTGATAGACCCTGACTTGGTAGATGTGATCCTTTCTTGCAATGTACCGATTTCCGTCGCCAAAGTAGGTTGATACCCAACAGCGGAGGGCATTCTTCCTAATAAAGCAGAAACTTCGGATCCTGCCTGAATAAATCGAAAGATATTATCGATGAAGAGCAAGACATCCTGATGTTCAGTATCCCTGAAATATTCGGCCATAGCAAGCCCGGTTAAAGCCACTCTCAAGCGGGCTCCTGGGGGTTCGTTCATTTGCCCAAAAACCAAGCTGGTTTTGGCCAGTACGCCAGAATCTTTCATTTCTAACCATAAATCATTCCCTTCGCGCGTTCGCTCACCTACCCCGCAGAAAACCGAAAAGCCGCCATGCTGTACGCCGATGTTGCGAATGAGTTCCATCACAATCACGGACTTACCCACTCCGGCTCCGCCAAAAAGTCCAACCTTTCCCCCTTTTGGAAACGGACAGACTAAGTCGATCACTTTAATTCCCGTTTCAAAAATCGAAACTTTAATTTCTTGATCTTCAAATGCCGGTGGGGGTTTATGGATAGAGGAGTTTGTTGTAGAAACTATCGGCCCTAAATTATCAAGTGGTTCCCCGAGAAGGTTTACAATCCGGCCCAAAGTTTTAGGCCCCACAGGAACGGTGATCGGCTCTCTTGTATCAATGGCCTCCATCCCTCTCACAAGACCTTCTGTTGAAGATAAGGCAATACATCTCACCAGATTATTCCCCAAATACATTGCCACCTCAGCCACAACATCAATGTTTCTTTCTTTGTCATGAATTTTGATGGCATTCAAAATATTGGGGAATTCCTCTGCCGGAAATTCGACATCTATAGTAGGGCCGATGATTTGTCTAATGATTCCTGTCGCCATATAATTTCCTTTTATCTTTCAGCGCCTGAAGAGATTTCCAACATTTCTTTCGTGATTGCTTCCTGTCTCACGCGATTTTTAACCAAAGTTAAGCGTTCTATGAGATCGGTAGAGTTTTTACTTGCAATTTGCATAGCCATAACACGTGCAGCTAGTTCTGAAGCAAACGCTTCATTTAAGGCCGTTTGAATACGTGTGACGCAGTATTGAGGGAGTATTTCTGTCAGTATTTCATCTACACTGGGCTCAAAAATATAATTATTCAATCCAGTCTTCTTCTCTTCGGCTTTTGGCTTCTTAAGATTCAAAAATTTCTCTAAGATCACTTTGCGGTTCATTAAAGTAATATTGTGGGTATAAATAAGCCATATTTCATCAAAATCCCTTTCCAAAAACCAGTGTACTAATTGTGTGGCAAAAATTTTGATTTGGTGAAAAGATAGCTTGCCTCCCCATCCTGTGACCTCATGGCGTATTGGCCATTTTTTTGAACGGTAATACTCCAGGGCTTTCTTCCCGATGAGAATAAGTTCCACATTATCAGGTGTGTATTTCTTCAAAAAATTGTCGGCAGTTGTCAGAATATTGGTATTATACGACCCGGACAACCCGCGATCAGCGGAAATAATCACCAATCCGGTTTTTTGAACTTCTCTGTGCTCAAATAACGGGTGCATGGAATCAGTCGTAGAAAGTTTTTCAATAATTTCTTTGATTTTGGAAATATAAGGACGCGACTGTTCCGCTTTGCCTTGAGCCCGCCGAAGCTGGACTGCCGCAACCTTTTCCATGGCATCGGTGATTTTCTTGATATTTTCCACCGACCTTAAGCGTGTGCGAATGTCTCTTAATGTACTCATAAATTGTTTTGTGATTTAAAAGTCTGTTTAAATTTAGGAATCGCCTCATGCAATAGATCGATCTGTTTCTGCTCAAGGGTTTTCTTTGTCGCTATTTCATGCGGCACTTCGCGATACTCTCTCTCCATAAAAAGATAGAATTCTGCTTCAAACTTTTTGATCAAATCTACCGGAATGTCATCTAGATAGCCTTCAGTCCCAGCAAAAATAATCATCACTTCCTGTTCCAGTGAATAGGGATGGAATTTATCTTGTTTAAGAATCTCAACCATGGCTTCACCCCGCCTTAATTGAGCTTGCGTTCGTTCATCTAATTCAGAACCAAATTGGGTAAAAGCAGCTAGTTCACGATATTGGGCCAGATCCAACCGCAAGCTTCCCGCCACTTTTTTCATGGCCTTCGTTTGAGCCTTACTGCCTACCCTAGACGCTGAAATCCCCACATTTATAGGAGGCCGAATCCCTGCATAAAACAAATCTGATTCTAAATAAATTTGCCCATCGGTGATCGAAATCACATTGGTTGGAATATATGTTGTGACATCGTTTGCTTGGGTTTCAATGACTGGGAGAGCAGTTAAGGAGCCTCCTCCCAGATCATTATTGAGCTTGGCAGCTCTTTCCAGCAGCCTAGAATGCAAATAGAAGATATCTCCTGGATAAGCTTCACGACCTGGTGGCCGGCGTAAAAGCAATGAAAGCTGACGGTAAGCTTGTGCATGCTTGGAAAGGTCATCGTAAAAGCAGACAGCATGTCGGCCGTTATACATAAAATATTCTCCCATCGCAGCCCCTGAATATGGTGCGATATATTGAAGCGGCGCCGAATCTGATGCTGAAGCCACGATCACGGTGGTATAGTCCATGGCCCCATGCTCTTCTAGGGTGGCAACCACTCGTGAAAGAGTTGAGGCTTTTTGGCCGATCGCCACATAGATACAGTAAATATCTTTATCTTTTTGATTGATAATCGTATCTAGGATAATGGTAGTCTTGCCTGTCTGGCGATCCCCGATAATCAGCTCACGCTGCCCTCTGCCTATCGGTATCATCGAATCGATTGCTTTCACACCCGTTTGAAGCGGTTCGTTAACGGGCTGTCTTTCCACGACATTCGGAGCATTATGCTCGATAAATCTAAATTGATCAGTCACGATAGGCCCTTTACCATCTAAAGGTTTGCCTAAAGGATCTACCACACGTCCAAGCAACGCTTCTCCGACAGGCACAGAGGAGATTTTACCTGTTCTTTTCACAATGTCGTGCTCCCTCAATCCTTCTTCCGATCCGAAAAGCACTACCCCTACGCTGTCAGCTTCTAAATTCAAAACCATGCCCATTGTGCCATTGGAGAATTCGACCAACTCGGACATCATGACATCATCCAATCCCCATACGCGCGCAATGCCGTCTCCCAACTGAAGAATGTATCCCACCGATTCGAGGGCGCGGTCTTCATGATAATTCTTAATTTCTTGCTCAATAGCCCAGGCGACTTCTTCGGGTTTTAAGTGCATTCTCCATCTCCAGCATTATAAACTTTAAAAACTCCTGAAACGCTCAAAATGTGCGCTCTTTTCTAGCTGATTTTAAGCCAGCAGACAGGTTCTAAGATTTTCCAGCTTGTTTTTTACGCTAAAATCTATCATTTGGTTCCCTATTAACAATATGCCGCCCCCAATTAACTGGGGATCAATTTTCTCCGAAAAAACAACTTTTTTATGATAGGTTTTCTCCAATTTGTCCCGCAAAACAGCTTTTACTGCATCATCTAAAGGTACAGCGGTGATTAAACGCACTGTTAAATACCCAAGAGACTCATCCACCATGCGGCGAAAAGCTTTCACCATTTCCGCAAGTTCTTCAAAGTGCCTTTTTTTTAAAACTAAGGAAATAAAAGCTAAAAGCTGCGGATCATTGAAACTCAAGGTGATTCTTTCCAAGACATTCAATTTCTGCTTCAAAAGGATTTGAGGCGAAATAAAAAAGCGCCTAAATTGCGGGAATTCGTTTAACATCTGGACAATGTGTTCCAAGTTCTCCAACCGTTTTTTTTTCTCCTCCTTTGTAGAGGATAAATCAAAGATCGCTTGAGCATACCTTTGCGCAACTTCTGAAATATTCAAGGCGACTCCATCTTTTCTACAAAGTCTAAAATCAGGCTTTTTTGTTTTTCAGTATCCAAATTCATTTGCAGCACTTTTTTCGAAGCTAAAAACGCCATATCGACAATTTCGCTTTTTAACTGAGTTTTGGCTTTTAAAAGTTCCTTTTGCAAATCTTCCTGCGACTTATGCACAATCTCTTTCGCTTTGCTATGCGCTTCGTTCTGAATTTTTAAAGCCATTTTTTTACCCTCTTCAATGGCTTTTTTCGATTTTTCCTCAGCAAGAGCATCGATTTCGTCCAACTTTGCCTGATACTCTTTCGCCAATGCGGCATTCTTGGCTTTCTCCTGTTCAATGGCATCCAGATCAGCTTGAATTTTATCTCGGCGCTCATCCAGAATAGCCAAAAGAGGCTTCCAGGCATATCTTTTCATAACCCACAACATAATGAGGAATGAAATAATTTGGGTGATAATCTGTCCTATTTCAATTTTCATAGGAGTCCTAGCCCGATCTTCCAATGAGAATAAAGAATACGATAAGCGCATAAATTGTTAAGGCTTCGATTAATGCCGCCCCAATAATCATGCTCGTCATAATTTTACCTGAGGCTTCTGGCTGACGTCCAATGGCTTCCATAGCGCCTTTAACAGCTAGTCCAAGACCAATGCCTGAACCTAAAGCCGCCAAGCCGACACCTAAGGGCGCCGCAATCGTTAAAGCAAAATTCCCATCCATTTTTTCTCCTTTTTTAGTTGGAATCTAAAGCATTTTCCTCAGATTCGGATTCTGGTATCGATAGCAAAATATAAACAGTACTTAATAGGGTAAACACAAGGGCTTGCATGAGGCTTGTAAGCAATGCGAGAAACATAAAGGGAATCTGCAGGGGCAAAAACACAGGGTAGAGCAGCATAGCGCCAAATAGAGCAAACACCCCGATCAAAATATCTTCTCCAATCACGTTGCCAAATAATCGCAAGGCTAAAGTAAAAGGACGTGTAATTTGAGTTAAGACTTCAATAGGAAACATCAGCGGTACCATAGCCCATTCAATAATCCCTTTGGGCGATCCCGCCATATGGTATAGAAATCCAAAAAAGCCCCAATTTTTTATATTTAAATATTGGGCTCTGCCAAACACGCAGATGGCAAGAGCAATGGTGATATTAAAACTTGACGAAGGGGCTTTCATAAAAGGAATTAAAACCATCCAGTTCATGATTAAGATGTAAATAAATAAGGTCCCCAGAAATGGGACAAATTTTTTTCCTTCAGGACCTAAGACTTCTAAGATGAAATTGCGTAAACTTTCTACAATCCATTCCAGGAAATTCTGAAATTTGGAAGGGATCAAGGTGTTCCTACGTGCGCCAAAATAAAAGACCAGGGAAATAAAAGAAGCCACTAGAAATGAGAAGAATAAGTTCTCCCATTCGTGCAGCAAACTCACCAAGGGAACGTTCCCATATTTTTTATACAACAGTGTAATAAAATTAGGAACTTCAGGGACGGGGGTGGCTAAAGCCGCCTGCAAATCACTTCCCAAAAAAATCAAAGCTGTTAGGAATGTAAGTTGTTTGAGTATACGCTTAAACTCCATTTCCAAACCTTCTAATGATTCGAAATAGTTCTTTAAATCCAGCAATGAAACCAAGCACAATCAATGCGTAAGAGAGAAATGGCTTCGTATTGAGTTTTCCATCTAACCACTCCCCGATAAACCAACCAAGTACGGGGGGTATTGCCAAGACAAACGGGATGGTTAAATACACTGCAAGCATCCTTTTCTGATTCCCATCTTCGGTTGACAAGAGAGACTCCTCGCGTAAATTTTCGCTCATCGCTGATGCCTGAAAAATTCACACTAACTTTGCTTTCGATAGATTTCAATAAAAATATTGATGTGCTTAGGAGGATGATCACATTTTATTTTTTTGGAATTGGCCATGAACATGACACTGAGAACTGTAGTTATGGCTTCTTCAAAACCTTTATTTGCCAATTTATCATAATTAAATAACAAACAAGTGAAATACCTTATCAATCAATAATAATTTTGATTTAAAACTTAGCTTAATTTGTAAAAATGTATATCATTTTATTTAAATTTAACCCAACAAGGAGATTTATTATGCAATCACTTGGAAGCTCACCTTTTCAAGGAGTCCCTGATGAACTTAACTTGCACATCTTTCAATTTCTCAATGTAAGAGACGTCGGAATGATGGCTCGTACCTGTAAGCAATTCGAAAGATTATCGCAGGATGAGCAAGTCTGGAAGTCTAGTTGCCAAAATACTTTTGGAGAATTTACAAAGACTTTTAGGAAGGAAGATCAGACGTGGAAGCAAACTTGTCAGGTAATCGCTCAACACAAAAAGAATTCGGTAGCCATTGAAAAGAACATTGATCGTAATGTTCGAGTATCGAACCTCGCCTCAAGAATCTTTGGGCACTCAGGAACTGTTGGGCCAATACGCAACATTCCACATCATATATCATTACGTGGAAGCTCTTTCCGCCAGCTTAACGGTTACAATTAAGTTATCGGCTTGCTGAACTGTTCCCTTGATGAGGGAGGGGATTTCCCCACCCTCATTATTCATTTAGAGTAGCAGTAGGGAGAATACCAAAGTAAAAAGCGCAAAGGATTCGATAATCCCTAGAGCAGCAAAACACTTACCAAAAATGGCAGGTTGCTTAGCTGACGCTTGGATCCCCGTCGCTGCGCACTTCCCTTGGTAGATAGCTGAAACCATAAAGGCCAATCCCGCCATCGCGCCAATGCCAACACCTGACATGGGTGTGAGTGATCCGCCTAAAATAGATCGGCTCATCAACAGCATCAAAATAAACCCATAAATGGATTGTGAAGAGGGTGCAGCAGCCATTCCAATAAACTTTCCATGCCCTTCTTCCACTCGGCTCATGACAGCATGTGAAGCCATTCCGGCAATGCCGCAACCAATACTACTACCTATACTACTCAGTCCCAGTGACAAAGCTGGTCCTATCATATCAAAATTGAGATTCATCCTAACCTCTTTTAGATGTTAATCATGTGAAATTTTGCGAAGGGGATTAAACATCTTTCCTCCACCTTCAAAACTGTAGTGATACCATTCTATAAAATTAAGACGGAGCCCATGGATCACTCCACTCATAATACTTAGAGTAATATTCACAATATGCCCCACTAAGAGCACAAATACTGCCAAAATAAAAGTCATAGATTCGCTCATCTCATTAATCACGCTGGCCATGATCGCCCCTGCCAGGCCCAACGCATAGAGACGGAGATAAGAAAGCACGTCAGAGAAGATTTGAATGCCGTTCATCACTTCAAATACGCCAAAAAATTTATCCCTGATAATAGCGACAATCACGGCTAAAGAAACCCCAATTCCCAACAAATAAATGCCCGTTTGCGCGGCTTGGACTTTATCGATATGCATCAGAAAATGCAGCATCGAAGTGGCGTCTAAATAGAAAGGGAAGTAAAGGTATCCCCCAATAATAAACAATAGCCATCCCACCGAAGTCCAGTTACGTCTACCATAGCGTATCAAAGAAATAGAGATATGGATCATACCGATCAATAAAGCAAATTCCAGCATGATATTATCATTGAATTTGCTGATTATCTCATAATTATTCTTCCCTTTGACTACACTCACGCCTTTAACTAAAAACTCGTGGGGATCTGTCACCCCATTTAACTGAGGAAATTTTTTCACCCATTCTTGATAGACAGCGTCTTGATGCTGGATATGGTAAGCGGCTTTTTTCTCCATCAACCACGTAATTGGGGCGTATTTATGCACAGGATTTTCAGGATTGAGACTAATGCCAAAGAAAGAGTGTGTCGCCAGCCCCCAGCCAATGCAAAAGATAGAGAGTAACGTGACCAGATTAAGCACGCGTTTTCCCACCTTGGTGAGGTTTGGCTTTTTGTAACGCACATAAAGAGCAATCGCTAGAAGTATTAATCCATATCCACCATCTCCGATGATAATCGCAAAGAAGCAGAGGAAGAAAAATAAAACCCATAAAGAAGGATCTTTATCTGTAGGCGAAGGCGCATCATAGATATGGACAAGGTCCTCCCCCATTTTCGCCAAACCTTGATTTTCCAGATACGTGGGGACCACATCGGTCGGTTCAATTTGAATTTCTTCGGTATGAACTTTCAGTTTCTCGACGAGGGTATTTAATTCGGGAAGTTTATTTTCAGCCACCCAGCCTTGCACAACAAACAAATTCCCCTCTAAAAAATCTTGGGAGTGCCCTTTGGCAACAACTAAATGATGCTGATCGAGCCGGTCTATCAAAGCTTGATGTAAGAAATGATTGTATTTAGCATAGGATTTTAGCTGATTTTCCTTCTCGACTAACTCATGTTTAATCTCAATACTTCTTCGCTGCAATCCATCTAATGAGTGGTCGATCTTCATCTCCACCATTTTCTCGTACTGCTGTGGTTGCCTATTGATGGCAACGAAATAGTCCAATCCATGATCTGAGCCAACTGCGATCAATTCTGCTGGAATCTCGAGAACTTCGGCAATTCCTTTTTTTGCAAAAAAGAATTGGATTTTACGATTCCCTTCTTTTTCAATAGCTTTGATATCATCGTGGGAAAAGTGCCCAAAAATCCCTATGCGTGCGATTTCAAGCGCATTGGTCCGCTTTTCTTCTTCAAGCTTATCCAATTGATTGCTTAAATGCAGAATCTGCTGTGCCAATCCATCAGCAAGAGCATGATCCCCATAGTCTTCTTGGGGTAACGGGGGGAGGCCGCGTAGAATTTTAATCGCTGAAATTAAGCTTTGAATCTCAGCTGGCACATCCTTGTCTCTGTTTAAGGAAGTGGGGATGAAATGAACCAATCCAAGATCTTGAGCTTTTTTAAAAAAAGCCTCTCTTTCGTCTTCTAAACCTACAAAAAGAACTTTTTTGACATCATAACGCATGTGAGTTCTCCTGTGTCTTTTTTCGAAGCAAAATGGCGGCTTTCTGACTTTCAACTTTTCCCTTGGCTACTTTAGCACGTCCTACTGATGCGAGCTCTTGATCTCCCAAAAAGACTTTAATCTTTTTAATATTGACTAGCGCACGCGGAATTAAAATCTTCTCAAATAGGTTAACGCGGATAGAAACTTCACGTAATTCTTTTTCTAAAGCTGCTTTTTTGAGCTTTACCACTTTGATTTTTTCGATGACTTCAATTAATGAGCGCAACCCTAAAACTAGGGGATCGACCCAAGGAGGGGTATCAAATAAGTCATAGACAAAATCCTCAAAAATGATGGAGTTGAAAATAGGGACTTCAACACCTGCGACATTTTCATAATGCTTATCGATGGAAGCCACTTTAGCGGCATTGTGGAAATTAACCGAACTTTTTTCTGAGTACAGCTCGCTATATGTTTCAACTTTATGATGCGTTTTCTCATAAAATTCTTCGAGTTGCGCAATTTCATTGCGCGCTTCGTTGACTTCAGCTTGCAGCATTGCTTTTTTTAATTGCAAAGTAGGTAGATACTTAAGCAATTGAGCCAAGCGATTTTGCTGAGCACGGAGCTCATTTTTGGTTAACTTAACTTCAGCCATGCACACATTCCTCTCAAAAGCCTACGCATTCACTAGTTCTTTTTTTGGCCAGTATTTTTCTAATAAAGCTTGCTTAATCCCGACTTCTTCAGGTTGGAAGCATTCAGCCAGTGTTTTCCAGCCTAAATCCAGGGCATCTTCAAGCGCATAGTTAACCTCAAGGTTCATCATACGCTCTTCAAATAATCGCGAGTAATGCAATAATTGTTCATCCCATCGTGAAAGTTTAAAGCCCATTCCTTGTCGTTCACGCGCTTTTTTAGAGCTGGCATATAAGCGGATCATGGTATTAGCCAGATCGCCATGGTCGCCGCGTGTCTCTTTGCCAATCACAAGCTGTTTTAAACGTGATAAGGAACCAAAGGGATCGATTTGTTTGTTATGTAAATAGTATTGACCTTCTGTGATATACCCTGTGTTATCGGGTACTGGATGCGTGACATCATCTCCAGGCATTGTCGTGACAGCAATGATGGTGATTGAACCGCTGCCTTCGATTAATACGGCTTTCTCATAACGGGAGGCTAAGTCTGAATATAAGGATCCTGGATAACCGCGATTCGAAGGCACCTGATCCATCGTAATCGAGATTTCTTTGATACTATCCGCAAAAGCAGTCATATCAGTAAGCAGCACCAGCACGTTTTTATTGTTAAGCGCAAATTTTTCCGCACAAGCTAAAGCCATATCGGGCACTAGCAAACATTCCACCGCAGGGTCAACAGCACGATGTACAAACATCACCGTTTTATTCAAAGAGCCTGATTCTTCTGCATTGTCGATAAAAGCCTGGTAATCGGCAAAAGTCAAACCCATACCGGCAATGATGACGACGTCGGCATCGGTTTGGTTAGCGATGCGCATGAGCAACTGATTGTATGGCTCACCCGGCACAGAAAATATGGGAATTTTTTGCGATTTGATCAGGGTATTAAATACATCAATCATCGGGATATTTGTACGAACCATCTCTCGGGGAATAACACGGCGTACAGGATTGAATGAAGGGGTTCCGATGTTGATAGGTTCGCCAACAATTTTTGGCCCCCCATCAATCGGTTCACCCGCGCCATTTAAGCGTCTTCCAAGCAACGAATCTCCAAAACCGGCTTGCATTTGGCGGCCGAGAAAAGTCACGCGATCGCCAGTGGAAATTCCACGGGAGCTTTGGAAAACCTGTAAGGTCACATTATCGTCCTCAATGCGCAGCACAGACGCATACACATAGCGGCCATCGCTTAAATCTACTCTTGCCAGCTCGCCTAGACTTACCCCTTTAGCAGACACCGTAATGAGATTTCCACGTAGATCGTTTATTCGGTCATATACTTTTTTCATCAGGATCC
>PEQL01000032.1 GCA_002786175.1 Parachlamydia sp. | reverse complement strand
GGGAGTAATCACCACATTCCACAATTTAGCGGTGTTCCCATTACCATTCATGTGATTAAGGCATTACGGGAAGAATTTCCAGATGTTGTGATAGGAATGAAGGAGAGTGAGGAAAATCTCTCTTTTATTAAAGAAATTATAGACTTGTTTCCGGGTTTTAAATTATTTGCAGGAAATGAATGGCAAATTTCAAAAGCTGTTCAAATGGGTGCTGTAGGGGGTATATCAGGTATTGCTAATGCCTATCCTGAACTCATCTGCTCTCTTTATGAATTTGGCAAGGATCAACAAAAATCCAACAATAACGAAATTGTTCAAAAAATTGTCGGGTCTTTGAAAAGCTATCCGTTATTTCCTGCCATTAAGAACATCGTAAAAAGTCAGAAAGGGGCTGCCTGGCATGTTTTACGCCCTCCTTTGATTCCTCTAGATGTCGCACAATGCCAAGCACTCACTGAAGCATTAACAAAACACTAAAAAGAGAAGTTCGTTGCAAGTGCATAATGATCACTTTCTTTAACAGGTTTTAAATGGACCCCATCCTCTTCAAAAAATTCGTGGAGGCGCTTGAATTGATGTAAAAGTTGCGGGATTCGAAAATCTGTGTGGCCGTAAAAAATAAGTTTTGTCACCCGCCGGCTAAAAATAGGGGAAGGGCTTTCATTTTCAAGGGTTGCTTCAAGTGCGGCAAATTCAAAAGCCAGATTTTCTAACAAAGTTTGGGTAAACTTTTTCCCTCTTATGTGAATACTGATCTGAGGGAGGTAGGCGTCTGAATAACGACAATTTATCGGGTTGTTAGTGATTTCAAGGGCGAAAACATTTCGAGTCTCTAAAAAAGCCATCACCTGTTTTGCAACTTCTTTTAGCATTGATTGGGGAGGCATTACATAAATTCTATATTCTTTTCTTAAATCAGAAAGCAACAGTCCTGACACGTTCTCTTCTTTTTTAAGGGCATCTATAAAAAAGTTACAGGCTGGACCCCAACGACGCATGATTTTGCGGAACTCTAACCAGGCACATGCTTCTTTTAGAGCTTTACCCCTTAAATCCTCACTGAGCTTACGTTTGCTAAAAGTGCGACTTGGATAATCAATAGCTCCCAAATGATGGATTTCTTCAAAAATATCTTTAAGAGTGGGCAATTCTCCCTGAAAGTAGGTGTCGATAAAACGCTGTTCTTGCGATTCTGCTTTGAGGCGCGGATGTTTTTTAGCAATACGCATTAACAGGAAGCGTGCTTGTTGATAATCTGGAATGGAGAGTTCATAATGACTCCCTTCCTTGACAGGTTTTAAGTGAACACCATTTTTTTCAAAAAATTCTTTAAAACACCCCTTCCTTTTACACAATGCTTTGCAGCTGGAATCTGTCTGGGCATAGAAAATGAGTTTTGTTGCACGTCTATTAAATCTAGGGAATCTATCATTTGCATACTTCTCCAGTCCTCTTAATTCTTTAATCAGCACATTGAGTGCATCTTGGGCATTGTTTTTTCCCTTAACATAAATCACTATTTGAGGCATGTAGCCTCCATCACTAGCCAGGACATTGAATGGATCAATATTAAACTTAAACACTTCCACAATACTAGATAAATGACTCTCAATGACCTCAATGACTTTTCTGCCTGTGTCCACCATTCTGTCGAAAGAAGGCATGAGATGAATTTTATAGTGTTTACTCAGCCTTGCAAGGGTTTTTACGGATACGCTATGCGAACGAACTTCACTGATAAAAGTATTCAGATCTCTATTGCTGCCGTTTGTTGATCGGTCAAATTGCAGCCAAGTTCTTGAACGGCGCAAACCAGCCTTTTCAGCCATAAAAGGATACGCAAAATAGATATTTGAGGGAAAGGCGTTTACAGCTATTTCATAGATGCTTTTGCTGACTTCAATTAAAGAAGGGGTATGACCAGAGAAAAAATCATTAATAGTTTCTTGGTTTTGTGAACCATCTTCAGCAGATAAGGAATTTGCAAGAAGATGTAAGGCGTATTGTTGCTTTTCAAACACCCTCCCTGGATTAAGGTCTGTAGGTGTGCTTTGAATTGAATTCATTATTGTTCTCCAAAAGGAAAAAAGTGTAACAAAAACAACGGATACAAACAAGTTTATTTGAGTCTTAATTCAATAAAACGTTTAATACGTTGTGCGAGAATCGAAGCGATTCTTTATTAAAAGCTAAGAGGCTGTAATGTTAAAAGCATTTTCATCTTTAGTTGTTAGAATATTAACTTTCATCATGCGTAGCTCTTCACTGTCCGCAGAAATTATTGAAACGCATGAAATCGCCAGTGTTCAAAATCCTATAGACAATGATTCCTTTGTACTCTTCAACATCACAGGGACATTATATGAGCCTGCCATTACCTTGGCCGATAATCAATGGAGAATTTATTTTACTGAGCGAGCTCAGACACTTGTGCCGATAGAGCATCTGTAGAGTGCTTTGTCGATAAAATAAAGAACGACATTGTTAATCATCTTCCTAAAAAATCTGTGGAAGACTTCACTCCAAGATTAATAGCTAATCTGCAAAGTCAACAAATTCGTGTGCTAGGAATTACCCAAAAGCAAATGGTCGCTTCCTATGCTGATAATTTCGGTTTAATGACTCGAAATCATTTACTGAGCATAGGCATTGATTTGGAAAAAACCCTTTCTTACCTGCATTTTAAAAATGATAGCGGCGATGATGGCAGTCACTCTTTTGCTTACGGGTTGATATTTACTAATGGCAAGTCTGTGGGTCTCGCCATTTTAGCCTTCTTAGAGTGCTTACAATCCAAGTCGACAAAAATTATCATGATTGATAATTCTCGACGTAACTTAGAAAATGCACAAATGGCTTTAGCATCGACAGATATTAAATTTAAAGGGTTTAGATATGGCCGCGCAGACATGCGCAAGGCACATTTTGATCCCCTTGTAGGCTCGATTCAGTTTTTTGCTTTCATCAATGAGGGGCGCATCATGTCAGATGAAGAGGCCATGCAAATTAAACAAGCGCATCCGGAAGTTGATTATGGACAGCTCTTAGATCATTTTATTCTTGAGCAGTTAAAATTGTGACTGATGGCCTATCCATTCTTCCTTGGATAATGCTGTTAAAACGTGGTCTTCCCATCGGTTATTAATGAACAAATAATTCCTAGCAAAGCCTTCAATGACAAATCCCAGGCGGTTTAAGAGCTTTGCATTTCTTATATTGATTGGCATATAATTTGCCATGATCCGGTGAAGTTGGAGTTCTTCAAATGCATAGCAGATTGTTTCTTGCAAAGCTTCAAACATGAATCCTTTGCCTTCATATCTGTGAGCGATTTTGTAGCCCAAATAACAAGCTTGAAAAACTCCTCGAACAATCTGAGTCAAATTGCCTATCCCGATGATTTGATCGGGATTTTCTTTCGTAAAAATAAAAAATCGCGCGGATTTTTCTTCCTCACATTCCTTCAGCCAGTTCATGAGGCGTTTATGATCTTCCTCTTCGGATGAGAAATCATTGATGGTCTCCCATTTTGCCAAATGATTTTTATTGCGATTTTCAAAAACTTTTAGAGAAGAAAGATCTTCTATTCTGGGAGTCTTTAAGATCAAATTTGAGGTGATTATTTGTTTTTTCATTTCAATTGACCAAGATAATTTTCTTTTTTTTTGACAATGAGTTAACCTCTATGAAACGCAAAAAGAAGTTTCACTGATAACTGACAGCTCATGTCTACACTTTAAGTTGAAAGCCAATGTTTTTGCTCCTATGGATACTATTATTTATTCAACCTCTGAATTGACTAAGATGAAAGGTATGAGGTAAAGAGTAGCATGAAGTCACTTTCAATCGTTATCTTGTTAAGAGAAGGAGCTGTCTTCATTAAATTTAAACTAACGGCACTTATTTTTCAGTGTATAACGTTAGCTTTTTGTCTTTGTATATTGAAAACTTTTAAGTGAGAAATCCTCGATTGAGGCTAGGCGAACATTTGGTGTTCTTGGAAGATCAACCCAGGTTTATAGAAAGAGTCGAAATTGAACTAAGGAGCTTACATGAAGGCAATATCCCACGTTATCCTAGAATATGATGAATGGCATAAGGTGTGGAATTAAAGCTTGGAATACCTTGAAAGGTCCAAAGAGCTTGTAGTGGTTTGGTAAAAGCCCTGAAGAGGGGGAGAGAATTGAACGCAAAAATTTCGTTAAGGTTAGATAAAATGCTGTGTCATATAATAAAATTCGCGCTGATTTTTAGTGTTTTTTTAAGCAATGGATGGGCTCTTGAGTATGATGAAGAACGTTCTACTCGTTTAGTGCTTATCTGTGGAGCTTCCTGTGCTGGAAAATCAACCCTTTCGAAAGCTCTAGCTAAAAACTTAGGAGATAGTTGGATCGTTTTAGATCGAGATGAGTGGGCTGAAAATGAAAATTCAGAAGAGAAAGTGGATCAACTCCTCATCGAGAACATCCTTCAAAGTGTAGATAAGGGTTTAAAAGTCATTGTGGATACGCAGTCATTTCATCCATTATCTCATGCTTTGGCGGAGTTGCAACCTTTCACTATTTTTCTTTATACGCCTCTGCCTAAATTAATTGAGCGAGATCAGCTGCGGCAGCAGTATCGACAAAGATCTGAGCGACGTCAACGCTACGCGCGCGCATTTGTTTTAGATACCTACGTTCAATTATTAACATTTGAGCACGAAGGCAATGAGCATCCTTTAGATTGCATCAACCCTTTAGACATTGAGCCTGATTTTGCTATTTTCCCCATTCATGAAAAGACCCATCAATTTCTTACACAGATTATGCAAGCCAAAGAGCCCCTTTGCGTCTATCCAGCGGCGTTTTATCACAAGATTATCAAAGGGAGCAGCCAGCCTCTTAACGAAGCGGTTCATGAAATTTCAACCTCAATAAATAACGGATAAGAGGCCAATGATGGATGATCAAGAAGATTGCTTTCACCTAGGTATCAAAGCCCTCATTCGAAATAATGAAGGAAAAATATTACTACTGGAACGCGATCATCCTCTTGCAAACAAGTATTGGGATATTCCTGGTGGAAGGCTTCTCAGGAAGGAGTCCATCATGGATACTTTAAAGAGGGAGGTGGAAGAGGAAACAGGATTGAAGATAATCCAAAAGGTTCATCCTTTTGAGATGTTTTTAACAGATATACGTATTCCTACATCGCAGAGCAATGTCGGTTTGATTTTTTCAATTTTTCTTTGTGAGATTGCTTTTTCCTTCGATCCTCGTTTAAGTGCGGAACATGTGGGGTTTGAATGGTGTTTCCCGAGACTAGCAGCTCAAAAACTCACCCAGTTTCCCGCGGATTTTCGAAATAAGCTTGAAAATTTATAAAGATGAATTTTTATTGAATTTCTTATCCATTTAAAGGTATTATAATCAACTTTAAATAGAGCGGATCATTAATATTAACTAAAAGTATTTTTTATGGCATTACCCTGGTATAAAGATGGCTTGCGATTCAAATGCACCGAATGTGGGAAATGCTGCACAGGTCCTAGTGGATTTGTCTGGGTATCTGAAGAAGAAATGCAGGCGATGGCAGACACTTTAGATATTTCTTTAGAATTGTTTAAAAAGAAATATGTGAGGCACCGCGACAATCGCTACGCGTTAGTCGAACGCAAAACTAAGGGAGGCGATTACGACTGCATTTTTTTAAAAGATAAGAAGTGTGAAGTCTACCAAGCGCGTCCGCAGCAATGCCGTATTTTTCCTTGGTGGCCAGAAAATCTAAAATCTGAAGAAAGCTGGCAGAGTGCGGCTCAGGAATGTGAAGGAATTAATCCCGATGCCCCACTTGTACCCTATTCTGAAATAGTAAAATCCTTAGGATCTTAGTTTTCAACAATCCATGGGTAGTTTTTCTCGTCGAATTCCGGTTTCCTAAATTCTTGAAACTGGTTGAAATAATCTGTCCAATTTTCTGTAAATAAATCCGTTGCAATCCCATTGGCGAGGCGTTGCGCTCCAACTCCAATGCCGGGGATATCGCTGCTAATCAAGCCATGGCTCAGAGTCGCAGCATAGTTAAAACAATAGATATGCTTTAAAAAGGGCGCATTTTGCGGATATTTTTCCAAAAATTCGAAATGGGGTCCTAAGTAGGGAAAATTGCCGTATTTTGATTCCGAGATGCGATCCTTCCATAAAAAAATTTGATCGATAAAGGGACTGATTTCCGCCTGTTGCGTACCGTCAATATTGAATCCTGTGGCTAAAATGAGGTAATCGCACTGAAATTGTTCACGGTTTGTTTTAATTTCGATGGCTTTGTCTTTCAGCTGCACCTGTTGAATGAGGCTATGCGCTTTGATGGAAAAATTCGCACACGCCTTAATTCTATCCAACGCTTCGAAAGGCGGAGGGGTGCCTTCTTCACGCGCCTTCGTAAAGAATAAATATTTAGCTTCATCCGGCAGGGAGTAAAAGCCCTCATTATATCCATAGTAAGCGACGCTCGCGGATTTATTCACGCGTGGAATATGCTTCCGCCTCAGTACCAGCATCACTTCTTGTGCATGGTTTTCTAAGGCTGTTGCAGCAGCATCGAATGCCGAAGCGCCCGCCCCAATTATACAGACGCGTTTGCCGGCTAATTCTGCAAAACAAATCTCTTCATTTGTATGTGCATAGCAAGTCTTAGGGAGATTTTGAACGAATGCAGGCATTCGAGCTCCCCCAAAACCCTCACGGCCTGTAGCTAAAACGAGTTTTTTAGTCAAAATGTGTTCAATGGCACCCGCATGGTTCAAAGTCAACTTTAGCAGATTATTTGCAGGCTCGATTTTAACAAGCTTGGTATTATTTTGAATCGGAAATTGAAGAACTTTTCTAAACCAACGCAGATAGTCCATCCATACTGATGTTGGAATCTTCCCAAGTTCAGTCCAAGCCTTTTCACCCCACTGAGCTTCAAACCAGGCTCTAAATGTTAATGAGGGAAAATGATATGCAGGGCCCGTTAACTGTTTTGGCGAGCGTAGGATTTTCATGCGTGCATAATGGCACCAGGGACCTTCAACACCTTGAGGATAGGCATCGAATAACTTGAATTGGGAGATATTGGCCTGCCTTAAAGCAAAAGCCGCGGCTAAACCCGCCATCCCTGCTCCAATGATGACGACTTGATGCACATCTGCCTGTGAAGGAATGACCCATGAATCAAGAAAGTAATCGGTAAAAGCAAGTTCATGGCGCACTCTTTGCTCAAGTGCCTTTAAGGAAGTGAGATCCATAAATCCCTTTGCTGAGAGAATTTTTTACAAATTTGCATTCATATTGAAAATTACGCCATCTTTAGATAAATACAAAATAAATATTCATAATCTTCAAAAGAAATGGTTTCGATGATTCCTCTAAGCGATGATAACTCTACACGTAAAACGATTCCTGTGGTGACTTACACTTTGATTGCCTTAAATATTCTTTTTTTCTTTTTAGAATTGAGTGGGGGAGAAGCATTCATTGTAAAATGGGCTTTTGTGCCGAGTCGTTTTTTGGCTAATCCCATAGAAAATATGCCCACTTTGTTTACTGCTATGTTTATGCACAGTGGATGGGCCCATTTGCTGGGCAATATGCTTTACTTGTGGATTTTTGGAGATAATGTAGAGGACCGCTTTGGTAAGTTCATCTATCTATTTTTTTATCTTTTCTGCGGTTTGGTTGCGACTTTTGCTCAGTTTTGGGTGGATCCAAGTTCAACTATTCCGAATTTGGGAGCTTCAGGAGCGATTTCAGGGGTATTGGGTGCCTACCTGGCTCTTATTCCTCAAGGAAAAATTAATGTTTTACTTGGAAGAAGCGTTACCCAACTGCCGGCTTTAATCGTTATTGGATTTTGGTTTGTATTGCAGTTCTTAAGCAGCTTTGCGAGTTCATCCCCTGATGCTGATGTCGGTGGCGTCGCTTATATGGCGCATATAGGAGGATTTATTGCAGGCTTGATCCTGGGACTTGGCCATAAAGCCATCGCATCCCCCAAAACCTAAAGGGAGCCTAAATCATTGTAAAATAAGTTAAATGCTTTTCTTGACAAAGTTAAATTCGTAATGCTATTTTCAACCGCAATTCACCCTAACCCATAGAATCAAATATGTTTAGATTTGCTTTAGTTTTTTTCTACGCGTTCTGCTGTTCCCTCCCTTCATTTTTACAGGGTCAAGCGCCAAAAGAGAAATGTGTTCTAGTTGTTGGTGGCGCAGGCTTTATTGGTTCGCATGTCAATAAAATGTTAAATCAGGCGGGCTATCAAACGCTTGTCTTGGATAATCTCAGTCGTGGTAATCGCGAAGCTGTCCAGTATGGTACGTTCATTGAGGGAGATTTAGCTGATGTTAAATTATTGGACCAGGTTTTCACTGACTATGCCATCGATGCTGTGATGCATTTTGCTGCCTTAACTGAAGTCGGTGAGTCAGTGCAAAATCCTTTAAAGTATTATATCAATAATGTTGTCAATACGTTAAATCTATTAGAGGCTATGCTGCGGCATCAAGTAAATGTATTTATCTTTTCATCCTCAGCGGCGATTTTCGGAAATCCGCAAGACGCCTATGTAACGGAGGAGCATCCATGCAATCCCATTAATCCCTACGGCCAAACAAAACTCATGGTGGAACACATCTTGCATGATCTAAGCAAGGCCTCGACCTTGCGTTTTTGCTGCTTACGTTATTTTAATGCAGCAGGAGGGGATTCAGAGGGGCAACTCAAAAACTATAAAGCGAAAGAGTCTAATTTTATTCCCATAGTTTTGCGCAGCCTGCTAAAACCCGATGGTTCTGTCACGATTTTTGGGACTGATTATCCGACAAGAGACGGTACGGGTGTGAGAGATTATATTCACGTCGAAGATCTTGGATCAGCGCATATTTTAGCCATGGAAAAGCTCTTCGCAGGAGCTCCTTCAAATTGCTATAATTTAGGAAACGGTCAAGGGTTTAGTGTTAGGGAAGTCATTGCAGCAGCAGAAGAAGTTACAGGCAAGCAAGTGAACGTCATTGAGGGGGCTCGACGTGCTGGAGATCCTCCTTTTCTAGTTGCGAATTCCAAAAAGGCTTATGCAGAGCTAAATTGGAAACCTCGTTATACATCATTGCATGACATGATTAAACATGCTTGGCAAGCCTTGCAGTGAGCGGACCTGAGGCAGATGAGAGGGAGATGAAGCTTCATCTCCCTCTTTAAGGTTTATGCCATT
This sequence comes from Parachlamydia sp., assembly GCA_002786175.1. Classification (GTDB taxonomy): domain Bacteria; phylum Chlamydiota; class Chlamydiia; order Chlamydiales; family Parachlamydiaceae; genus Parachlamydia. The sequence goes on along the minus strand of PEQL01000032.1, from coordinate 9,368 downwards.
GTAAATTCGAATATTTCGCCCGTGGCAGTTCCAACCACGATGGAATTGTCCAACTTGGCCAGGGTGGTGATTGGATTTTTAAAATTATTGTGGATAAATTTTTGTTTAAACTCTGTCCCTTCAAAGTAAATGAGTGCTTCTGTGGTTGCTGCAAAAAAACCTTTGTCATCAGGTAAAAAACCCACAACAGGACCGTCTGAAATAGAGGTTTCAAAGATGCGGAGACCTTCTTTAAGATCCCAAATTTGGATGACTCCTTTTTTGTCTCCCAAATAGACATGTGGGCCCCACATAGATATTGCGCAAATTACAGTGGTGAGATTCCCTATTCTTTTTGGGCTTTGATCGTTGACTAAATTATAATATTTAACAAAATGATTTTGACAGGCAGAAAACACATAGTTAGAATTCACATAAATAGTGCTTAAGCAACTTCTATCCATAAGGACTACGGGTTTGCATACTATCGCTTTGAGGTCAATAATTAAAACTTTGCCGCTGTGCAGGCCGATGCCTAGAACATGATCACTTAATGAGATGTAGTCGGTATTGTCAATTAAAATAGGCAGATTAATGTGATTGAAAACGTAGGTAGGGGAATCAAAATTCAAAAATAGGTCATTTTGAGATGTAGTTTTCCAAATTTTGATAATAGATTCTTCTTGAAAAATGATTGCGGTGTATAAATCGTTGACCGCCATCCCCTTAATTTTTAAATCCGACATTAAAGAGTTTTTTCTAGAGCCATTTAAGTTCCAGGTTTCTAGGTAAAATTGTCTTCTAGATCCTTGTGCTAGAATCAGGCAGGTTTGCGTTTGAGTAAGAAAAATCTTTTCGACTTTCTTGTCGATCTTAAAACTTCTTGTTAATTTTAATGAAGAGAGATCAAAACCCGATCCAATCCGATTGGGGATGATGTCATCTTGTCTTTGAGAAAAAGAGATCGGGGCAAGGTCACGTCTAAACTCCATCTCTCTCTCTTGGTCTTTCGAGCTCGAAGCATGGTGATCCGGCGAGACTTCATATTGGAGAGGATGATCAATTTCCGGATAAGATGAGTCCTCAGGTGTTTGCCATAAAAATTGTAATGCACGATGATTTGCGGTGGATTCATGATCTGGAGTCACATGGCTGAGCGGTGCTTGAAGATATGTGGAGATATTTTCTTGGGCGAGAGCTTCTTCCTCAGGTGCATCCACTAAAAATTGCAAAGAAAAACGATTATCTTTGGGGGGAGGATTTGAAGTCGGAGGGCTAGAGCGTGCTTGAATGTTTTCTTGCGAGGGAGCTTCTTGCTCAGGTGCATCCACTAAAAATTGCAAAGAAAAACGATTATCTTTGGGGGGAGAATTTGAAGCCGGAGGGCTAGAGCGTGCTTGAATGTTTTCTTGCGAGGGAGCTTCTTGCTCAGGTGCATCCACTAAAAATTGCAAAGAAAAACGATTATCTTTGGGGGGAGAATTTGAAGCCGAAGGGCTAGAGCGTGCTTGAATGTTTTCTTGCGAGGGAGCTTCTTCCTCGGGTGTTTCTACTAAAACTTGTACAGCAAGACGATACGTTAAGGAGTCTTGATTGGATCTTGGAGTTAGATTCTCAGTTCTACTTCTTTTAGAAGTTTTCGGTAAACTTTGGTTTAATAAATGAATTTGTTGATTGATTTCTATTAATCTTTTAAGAGCTTCTGGACTAGTTTTTGAGTTTAATTCGTGTAATTTATCGGCTTTGCGTTTGAGTTTATTAAATTCATTTTGGAAGATAGTGATTTCATTTTGAAATGTAGTGTTTTGAATTGCGGAAAGAGAATTAGAATCATGCATAGTTTTATGTTCCTTAAAAAAATATTAAGCAAAAAAATGATATATAACAGTTTATTATATTTCAAATATTTTTTTCTTAATTCTTTTGTTTTTATCTATTTGAAAATAAAATTTTTATAAAACATGACATAATTTAAATGTTAAAAACGCGCAAAGATAATTCAAAAATCGTAGATTTTGTATAAACTAATAAGGGGTGGTCAAACTGATTGTGGGAAAAAAATTTCGCTGACGAGAGTCAGCGAAACTATGCAAGATCTTTAGTGAGAGATTGGAGAAGGGTTTCTTTCGGCAAAATCGCGCTGATGCCAATAAGGATAGGGAGAATCTCTACCATAGAACCATCCCGAAGCAGTTTTCCTCTTTTTGCCAATCCTTTAAAAACTTTTTTTCTTTGAATACGCTTGTTGTGGCAGACTGCCATTGATGTAGAATCGATAAAAGCGATTCTGGTTACCATGCCTCTGAGGTGTGAAAGATAACCAAATAGCGGAACAAAAATTGATTTCATTCAGTGAACAAATCCACTGTAACTGATTAATCTTGGAAATCCCTTTTTTAGATAATTGCACACGTAAAAATAAAAGTGTTTAAAAGTTCTATAATTGGATTGGTGATATAGAATGACGATTGTCATCATTTCTGGAGTGGTTAGCTCAGGCTCAGGGCCTCTCTTAAGCTTTCCAGAATCAATGAGATACTTATGCCACTCTTGTTCAAAAGATTTCCAAAAATCGTCCAGCTCAAATAAGCACATTTTTGACCTCTCATGGTAAACATTGGTTCTTGTGAACAAATGTTTTTAAACCATGAAGAGGTCTTTTGTCTTTAAAAATTTGCTTATCTATTTGATCGATAACGAGATAAATCCAAAACTCAGGTTAATATCGTACAGATGAATCAAAGAAAAATCTGCAACGTACCCAAAAAAGCTGTTTGGGTATAACTTAAAAATTGCATTACAGTGTTGAAGTAAATTCGAATATTTTGCCAGCAGTTGTTCCCACCACCATAAAATTGCCCATCTTGGTTAAGGTCGTGATTGGACTTTCAAAAGCATCGTGGATTAATATTTTTTTAAACTCAGGTCCTTCAAAGTAAATTAGTGCCTCTGTGGATGCCACAAAAAAACCATTATTGTCTGGTATAAAATCCACGATAGGAAACTTGGAAATAGAGATTTGATAGATTGAGAGATTTTTTTCAAGATCCCAAACTTGAATATTCCCTCTTTTATCTCCCAAATAAACCCGTGAGCCTCTCATAGATAGTGCGCAAACTGTAGTTCGAAGAGATCCTATTCTTTGAGGGTAAGATTGAGGGCTGGCTAAATTGGAATAATAAACGAGCCGATCTATGGCAGCTGAAATCACACAGTTAGAATTAACATGAAGAGTGGCTACACAATCTTTATGAGGGGTGAGTATGTGTCTACATACCATCTCTTTGAGATCAAAAACTAAAACTTTGCCGCTATGTAGGCCTACGCCTAGAAGATGATCATTTAATGAGATAGAGTCGGTAATGTCAATCAAGACAGGCAGGTTATTGTGATTAAATACACATATAGGAGTACTAAAATCCAAAAGTGCGCTTTGAGATGTAGTTTGTTTTTTTCGAATTTCGACAATAGATTCGTCTTCATAAATGATAACTGAGAACAGATCGTTGGCCGCCATGCCTTTAATTTTCTTATCAGACAATAAAGAGTTTTGTAAGGTGCAGGGTGGATTTAAATCCCAGGTCTCTAAGTAGAATTTTCTTTTAAATTCTTGTGCTAAGACCTGCAAGGTTTGAGTTTGTGAAACAAAGATTTTTTCGATTTTCTTTTTGGTCTCAAAACTTCTCGTTAACTTTAATGTGACGGGATCAAGATCCAGCGCGATTGTGTTGTCGATGATGTTTTCTTGCCTTGGAGATAATGATATTGGGGCATGGTCTTGGCTAAATTCGATCTCATTCTCTTCATTCGCCTCTTCTGATTTCGAAGCATCATGATTCGTAGCGACTTTATTATTAGGTTCGACTAGATAGTGATCAACTTCCGAATAATTTGGGGATAAAGGACTTGATTCAGGTGCTTGCAATAAAAATTGCACAGAAAGACGATCAGCTCCGAAGCCAGCGTGGGGACGAGGGATGGTTTGATTTCTATGGATTGTGGGTATATTTTCTTGTGAAGAAATTGACTCCTCAGATGCTTGCAATAAAAATTGCACAGAATGACGATGAGCGCTGGAGTCATGAGAAGTAGGAGGGACTTGATTTTCTGTATCTGGCGTAGAATGACTGAATAAGCGTTTGAAGGAAGGTATGGGGCTAGGAGTTGGATTCTCAGTTCTAGGTTTCTTAGGGCTTTTTTGTAAACTTTTGTTTATTATTTTAATCTGTTTGTTGATATCCATTAACTTTCTAAGATCTTCTTGGTTAATTTTAGATTGTAAATTGTATAATTTATCGGCATTACGTTTTAATTTATTTATTGCGTTGTTCGCTTGACTTTGAAATGCATTAAGATCTTCTTGAAATGTAGTGTTTTGAAAAGGTAAAAGGGAATTGGATTCTTGCATAGTTTATATTCCTTAAAAAATTAATAATAGGCAAGAAGATTATATGTAACAGTTTGTTATACTTCAAATATTTATTGTTTAATCAGTTTTTTTTGTTATCTAAAATGAAAAATAATTAGAATGTGTGAATTTAATTTAAATTTAAAATATGCATAAATAATTCAAAAATCACATTTTGAAAAGGATGCTCATGATCGCAAGTGGCAGGATGGATAAAGTGATTGATAATCACAAATTTTGAGTAAGAAAAAGTTTCGCTGACGAGAGTCAGCGAAACAATGCAAGATCTTTAGTGAGAGACTGGAGAGGGGTTTCTTTCGGCAAAATCGCGTTGATGCCAGTAAGGATAGGGTGGAGAACGCTTACTGACGGCATCTAGCTTAGCCATTTGTTTTGCTGTCAAATTCCATCCAACGGCGCCAAGATTTTGGCGAAGTTGTTCTTCATTGCGTGCCCCCAAAACAATATTTGTCACTGTAGGGCGTTGTAAAAGCCAATTTAAGGCCACTTGCGAAACTGTTTTTCCCGTAGCCTGGGAAATTTCATCGAGGACATCGACCACCGAGTAGAGATATTCATCGTCAATGGGTGGTCCCCCGGCACTTCCACCTGATTTAAGACGTCCAGGGGGCAACGGTTTGCCGCGCCGAATTTTTCCTGTGAGTCTTCCCCAGCCCAGAGGGCTCCATACCATCAAGCATACCCCTTGGTCGATCCCAAGTGGCATCAGTTCCTCCTCATAATCCCGGCCAATGAGTGAATAATATCCTTGATAAACGACATAACGTGCAAATCTATCTTTTTCTGAAGTCGCCAGCGATTTCATGAGATGCCAGCCTGAGAAATTTGAACACCCGATATAACGGACTTTGCCTTGCTGGATCAAGTGATCCAGGGCACCTAAAGTTTCATCCACGGGAGTTAACGCATCGAAACCATGCATAAAATAGATATCGATGTGATCTGTGCCTAGTCTTTTGAGGCTGGCTTCACAAGCTTGGATAATATGAAAACGCGATGATCCTTTATCATTCGGGCCTTCACCCATAGGGAAAGTCGTTTTGGTAGAAATTAAAACGCGATCGCGTATCCCTTTTAGCGCTTTTCCCAGAATCTCCTCCGATTTGCCTTCTGAATAGACATCTGCAGTATCAAATAAGTTGACACCTGCCTCTAAGCAAATGTTAATCAGTTTGGAGGCTTCTTTGACATCAGTATTTCCCCATTTCTTGAAAAACTCGTTCGAGCCTCCAAAGGTAGCTGTTCCAAAGCTCAAAACGGGAACTTTTAGTCCCGAACGACCCAATTGCCTATATTCCATAAAAACACTCTTCTTTAATTGACAGCACGCATCCCTTCCGTTGATCGCAAAGAGCATCGATCAAGTGAAGTTATGCAAAAAGTCTAATGATTCTTGACGCTCTAAGATGGACCCCATAACAGAATCTGAAGTTTCATCAACTCAAGTCACATGTATAAGTATTTTTTATTATATAAAAAAGCCTTTTTCCGAAACATTTAAGAAATACCTTATAAAGTTTCAGGGGAAACACTTGCCGTGGTAGGTAAAGCGAGCGTTTTATGGCGGCTAGGCCAGAATAAGCTGAGGGACAGTACGCCCATCACCACAATCGAAACCCCGTAAGGGATAGTAGAATAGGGAGAGAAGGACATGACAATAGATCCAACGATGGCGGCAATGCCGAACTCTAAAGATCCAAAAGCTGCTGAAGCGGTACCTGCAATATGTCCGAAAGGTTCTAGAGCGCAGGCTGCTGCACTTCCTAAAAGAAACATGGCTCCTGTGCAGGCAAAGACCATGGGAATAAGAAATCCACTAAGGCTTAATCGAGCAAAATAGACACATCCAAGCATGCTGACCCCACCCAATAGCATCAAAGAAATGCCTAGGAAAATTGTTTTTTGAATGCCGATTTTTTCAATCGTTTTACCAGCGCCCAAGCCTCCAAAAGCAATCACAGAGCCAAAAGTCGCGAAGTAGTAGCCAAAGTTTTGGGTCGAAACGCCAAGTGTATCAATAATGATAAAAGGGGAAATGGAAAAAAAGCAAAAAAAGACACTTTCAGCTAGCCCTGCAATAAGTGCATAAATTAAAAACTGACGCTGGCTGAAAATCTCCCAATATCTTTTAAAAATGTCTTTATTCAACTTAGTGCGCAGGTTTTTATGATGTGTTTCCTCAATATGTGCCTGAGAGATATACATCGCGAAAAGACCGATTAGCGTTAAAAAGATAAAGATGCTGCGCCATCCCCAAAAGGTTGCCAGATAGCCTCCAATCAAAGGGGCAAAGATTGGCGAGATCCCTATCGAACCATGCAGAAAGCTGAACATTTTAGCGCTTTGCTCTCCTGAAAATAAATCCCGGACTAAAGCAAAAGAGGTGACAAGGAGTCCACACGCCCCTAAAGAGCACAGGATGCGGGCTAAAAGAAGCATCGCGATATGTGTGGAAGCTGCACAAGCTAACGAGCCTAAAGCATAGCTGGCAGCTGCAAGCAGCAGAATGCGCTTTCGACCAAATTGATCCGACAAAGGGCCAATTAATAATTGCCCCACTCCTGTGACAAATAAAAATAAACTCAAAGTCAGCTGAATGAGAAAAGGCGTCGTTTGAAAAATTTCGATCATTTGCGGCACGATCGGAATATAGATATCTAATCCTAAAGCAAAGCTGAAAACAAAGGGAGCCAGGATCAAAACCAATTGCAGAGGAGTATAATTTTTCATAATACCCTCAAAAACACTATCAAATTTTTATACATAAGACCTATAAGATTAGTAATCTATTAACCTGAGTTATCAGCAATTTTAAATACAATTTTGGTTTTTTGAAAGAGGTAAGTGTATGTTGAAGTGTATTATCGTTACTTTTTTGGTGTTTTTGACCTTTCAAAGTCAGGCAAGCGAGCTCTATCATCGACAATTGTGTGAAGAGCATGCAGAATCGCTATGGGAAGAAACAGCGGTCGTACCCTTCGATGAATTAATCCTCTCTTGGGATGCAACTAGACCTGAGCAAGGGTATTACCTTTTTGAAGTCAGCGCTTTACTAGATGGATGGTCTCCTTGGTTAAATTATGCATTTTGGGGAGCGACAAATCAATACACCTTCAATGAAAAAAAAGCGAACGTTCAAACTTTCCAGGATGCATTTGAAATTTCAAATGGGCAATTCGCTAGAGGATTTCGGGTGCGTATAACGGCAAAAGAAGGAGCCTCGCTTGAAAAGGTTAGGGGGTTGCATGCATGCTTGACTAATCGGACAAAACATGGAGTGGAGCCTCAGGTAGCCAATGATAAGGCAATCCTTGTGAGCTTAGATGTGCCTAGAACCTCTCAAATAAGCTTGCCAGATGAACGTCATATGCGGCTCTGTTCTCCCACTTCCACCACCGCTGTCATTAACTTTCATAAGGAAGGGACAAAGCTATCTCCCATCGATTTTGCCAATCGCGTGGTTGATACCGCTTTTGATATCTATGGAAATTGGATTCTCAACACCGCCCAAGCCGCGCATGAGCTGGGAGATCCCTGGAGTTGTTTTGTGGTGCGTTTTACGAGTTTCAATCAGGTCATCGATCAGTTGCTGGCTAGCTGCCCAGTGGTTATTAGCGTTAGAGGACCCTTGACTGGAAGTGCGATGCCATATGAAGCGGGACATCTTTTGGTGGTAAAAGGGTATAATTCAGCTACCAGAGAGGTCTTATGTATGGACCCTGCCTTTGCCACAAATGCACAAACTGTTGTGGCTTATCCTCTTGATGATTTTGTGAATGCCTGGGCTAGACGTCAAGGAATTGCCTATGTCATTCAGCGATACCCAATGCATTGAATTTCAAGTAAAAGCCTAGGGTCAGCCAGGGCCGAAACACCGATGGTTGCACTCGTGTAACCTGTTGAAGGCATCATTTTTTTTCTGACCGCCCAGAAAGCAGGTCCATTCTTCTGAATATCTACAATGTAGCATGTCATTGAGAGAAGTTTGTGAAGATTTGAACCTGCTGCCTTCAAGGCATGTTCGATATTTTCAAAAGTCGCCTCAGTTTGTTTCTCAATTAATTCAGAAATTACTTCTCCTTTTTTATTAATTCCGGCTTGTCCAGTAATAAATATTAATCTCTGAAATGTAACGCAATGTTCAAAGCCGTAATGAGTATAAGGAAATAGATCAGGAACAGAAATGATAGTTTTTTCCATAAAGCACCTTCTCGATTTAGTAATCAATCTTGGTTTATTAGTTTTATATATAGTTAAAAATATATTAAAGAATAGTGCATTTTGCTAATGAGTTTGATCTATTTAGAATCCAGGGGTTTATCTCTAAAAAGATAAGACTGCCATGCGATTCCATCCCAAGCATTAAGAGGCTGTCTTCTCTTAAAAGTTTATTTATTAGTTAACTATTATTAATTTATTAGTTTTATATATAGTTAAATATTTATTAAAGTATAATGCGGTTATAGTAATAAAGTGTAAAAAAGGAGGCGGGTCATGGCTTTCGAAGGTATTAGCGATAAACAAAGTCAAAATTTGGATAATCTTGATGAAAAATGGCGTAAAATTAAAGGATCTAGAGAGAAGAAAACCGAATTGACGAGTAAGTCCCACCTGCATGGAGATTTACGTACTTCTGAAAGTTCTTTAGATAATTTTCTAGGTAAATATATGCTCACGAAGCCTATTTACAATCAAATCCAGTATTTCAGATATCTGAGTGCGATTAAGAACTTAGATAATCTGGCCACTAAGTTAGATGCGCAAAACGACCCAAAGGCAGCAGCTTCTAAATTATTAAATGCAGCTCATATCACCGAATCGTTCATTAAAACTGTCAAAAATAAGAAGAAGCGCGACTTGCTTTACACGCGTTTAGTGGATACGAAAGAAAAGATTTCTACGCGACTCAAAAAAACATCGAGCATGCAATTTATGTAAGAATGGAGTCTTAGCTAGTTCC
>PEQL01000031.1 GCA_002786175.1 Parachlamydia sp. | reverse complement strand
ACATTGTGAAAAAGAAGGTATCGAGCTTGTTAAACATTTTCAAGATGACGGTTATTCTGCTAAGGACTTTAAACACCGCCCAGCTTTTAAAGAATTGTACGAATATATTTGTCTCTATCCAAAAACAATTAGCTTTGTTTATGTTCTACGATGGGATCGTTTTTCCCGGAATGTAACTCAGGCTCATGTAGAAATAGACCGCCTTGAAAAATTAGGCGTTCGAGTCGTAGGTTTAGAAGAAACTGTTTCTCCAAAAGATCCTATATTTCCTTATGTTAGAGCCTTTAAACTTGCTGAAGGAGAATCCGACAACATAAGAAGAGCTCTTAATACCACTACAGGAATCGTTCGAGCAAGAAAAGAAGGGAGATACACTGGCCCACCACCAAAAGGTTATAAAAGAGACCGAAATACAAGTGGAAAGTCGACCATAGTACCTGATGAAAGTGCTGTTCTTATTCAAGAGGCTTTTGAAATTGTATCATTAGGTCTATATCCCATAGACAATATCCGAAAAATCCTTTCAAAAAAGGGGTTAAAGATAGGAAGAAGTGCCTTTTATGATCTGTTGCGAAATCCTACTTATATGGGGTTTACTAAAGTGCCTGAGTTTGGTGAAGAAGAAGAATATTATGTACCAGGTTTACACGAAGCTCTAATAAGTGAAGATCTTTTTCATCAGGTTCAGGCTGTATTAAAGAAAATTGGAGAAAAAAGTTGCACTCCCGCAGCGAAAAACAAGCAACGAGAAGAATATCCACTTCGAGGAGTTGTCCTTTGTCCTGCTTGCAATCGAAATTTAACTGGAAGTCCCTCCAGAAGTCGCAACGGCAGCTATTATGATTACTATCACTGTCAAAATTCCTGCAAGACCAGATTTAGAGCTGATTTTTTGCATGAAAAACTTGAAGACTATCTAAAGTCTTTAACGATCCCTCCTGAAATTAAGGAACTGTATATGGCTATTCTTGAGGACACTTTCAAATCTAATGAGGGTGATCGCAAGAGACAGATTCAAGGACTAAAGGACCGAATAAAAGATCAGGAAGACAAAATAGCAAGATGCGATGAGATGCTTTTGAATAAAGATATTGATAGAGAAACTCATCAACGCATGATTCCAAAATTGAAAGAAGAGATCGCTATTTTGAAGAAGAAGATCGAATTGCAAGAAAGCAGCGAAACAGGATTTATGAAATACTGCCGTTTTGGCATTCCACTTTTGAGCAATTTGAGTGGCTTTTATATAAATGCTTCAGTGGAAATTAAACAAAAGTTGCTTGGTTCGATATTCCCTGCAAAATTGCATTTTCGGGAAAACAGTTATCGAACCACCCCGTTGAATCCAGCGCTTGCGCTTATCTTACAGAAAAACAAGGTGTTAGAAAATGAAAAAACCGGACAAATCCTCTTTGAAGAGAGTTTGTCCGGTGGATTGCCGATGACCGGACTCGAACCAGCACCTTGTTGCCAAGAGTAGATTTTGAGTCTACCGCGTCTACCATTTCGCCACATCGGCTAAGAACATCACGCTAGAGTTTAAGCTTTTTTTCGTAAAAGAATCAAGTCAAAATTCACTTGGGGATTTTATTTTGCTTATGACTCAGTGTTTCCTCATGAATAAAAATGCGTGGAATGCGCGGTCCGATACATGTCACGAGTTCGTGGACGATAGAGTTCCCTTGTGCCGCTAATTCTTCAGGGGAGAGATAATTGCCATGTTCATCCTCGCCGAAAATGAGCACAGGATCTCCAATTTCGGCTTCGGGAATATGCGTTAAATCAATCATCATGAAGTCCATGCAGATGTTTCCGACCATAGGGGCTTTCTGCCCATGCACTAACACCCAGCCCTTGCCGCTGTAAATGCGATGCAACCCATCGAAATAGCCGATAGGGAGTACGCCGATGCGTTGCAGAGGCTTTTCTACAACATAATTGCGCCCATAACTAATGGTTTCGCCAGCTTTACACAGATTGATTCCTACAACGCGTGAAACTAAAGAAAGAGCTAATTTCAATTTCAGGGCTTGATCAACGGCAGAGGAGGAGCAGAGTCCATAAAGTGCCAATCCAATGCGGACCATATTGTATTGGGGCAAAGAGAAGCGTGCCACGCCGCTTGAATTGGCTGCATGCTTCCACGGAATGGGAATATCGTTTTTGGTAAGCTGTGCGATGACTTGATCAAACTTTTCAATTTGGGAGTGAGTGAAATGGTCCTGTGCAGGGTCTTCGGCGCAGGCAAAGTGCGTCATGATGCCTTCTAAATGCACAAAGGGGGAGTGATGAATCAGTTGCGCTAGTCCCAGGGCGTCTTCAGGACGGCAACCGAAGCGGCTCATACCTGTATCTACGTGGAGATGAACTTTAACGATTTTTTTCTGTACATTGGTTTCTTCAATCAAGGCTTGGATAAATTTTAAATCTCCTACGCCGATTTCAATCTCCCAGTTGATGATTTTAGGGATTTCAAAAAGGGACGCATTAAGCGAGAAAATAGCTTGCTTGATGTCCGCACGTCGTAAAGAGATCGCTTCATCGATATAGGAAACTCCCAAGATGTCAATGTTGCAGGTCCCCAGGAATTTAGCCATTTGCACATCTTCTGTTCCATATGCAAAAGCTTTGACCATAATCATCACGCGAGTTTCAGTGGGAAGTTTTTGACGGATAAGTTTAAGGTTCGATTCGATGGTGGCTAAATTAATGAGGCTTTGATTCAGACAGAGGCTGTCATTAAAAGTTTCTGTGAGTACATCAAAGGGAAGTTTTCTATTCCCTTTAATTAACACCACTTGCTTTTCAACGGTTTTACGCAGATCTTTCAGTGCCTCTACATAGGTGGGAAAATGAGAAATCTGCATGGAAGGGCAGTGCAACTCTATTTCTTCAATCAAAGGGCCAAAAGCATGTTCTCCTACAAGCATGAGATGGTTGATGCCGGCTGTGCGAATGGCGTGGCCAATCCGGCGGTATTCGAATTTTCGCTGCGGGCTTTGTCCCTTCATTCCGCCAAAGATAAAAATCTTTCGCTCATTGGCAAAGGCCAGTTGGTTGAGTCTAGTTAAAGCTTGGTCAATGGATTGAGGGTCGGAGCAGTAAGGGGCGTTGATGAAAAGGGAATGCGTCGGCGCTTTCCAGATTTCAGTTCGCATAGGTTCAAGAGTAAACTGCTTAAGTTCTTCTGCAATAGTTTTAGAGGGGACTCCTAATAACTGTGCCGCTTTGGATGCCATGTTGACAAGATCGAGAAAGTAATAATATCCCTGGGTGATTTCGCCTTCGTAAGTGGCATTGTCTGGGAATTGAACGGTGTAGGGATTTTTTCTTTGGGCGTGTTGTTTTGCTGAAGAAGCATGTGGAAGAGTTGAGTTAGGGATGTCCCAATAAATAAGCGTGCCAGTAAATTTTTGTAAATGACGGATTAAAGGTGTTTGCGAAGAGACTAATGCCCAGTGATTGGTTGGAAGCGGGTGTAAAAGCTTGGCTGTTTCTTCAACAGCTTTTTCAAAAGTATTTAAGGAATCTAGGTGTTTTTCGGCCACTTTTGTTAGGATCACATGCGTGGGTTCGATCATGTCGACCAAGGCATCCATTTCATTCGGCAGGGAGAAACCTGTTTCGATTAAAGCTATTTCATGCGTGTCTTGGATTTTTAAAAGGCTAAGCGGGACTCCAATTTGGCTATTAAAACTTTCAGGCGACGCTATTACGCGATATTTTTGGGATAAAAGCTGTTCGAGTAGGTCTTTCAGCATGGTTTTCCCATGTGTTCCACCTATGGCGATCATTTTGCAGCCTTTGCGTTGTTGTCGATAAGCTTTGGCTATTTCCTGAAAAGCCTTTAACGGTTTCTCGACACGCAGCAGCTGAATGGGGAGCTCTTCGTCATGGGTTTGCCAGGTCTTATCGACAAGTGCATATTCTGCACCGGCTTGAGCTGCCTGGCGCACAAAGGCATGTCCGTCATGCATATGGCCGGGCAAAGCTACAAATAAGGTGTGAGGGGAAAAAATCCGCCGAGAGTCAATTGCGATATGCTCGATGATCGCAGGTTGAGAGATATCTCCGCCAGCGGCTTTAAAAGCAGGCCACAAGCGTAAATCAAAAGGTTCCATTTTTGTTCTCTTGAATTTTTTTGCTATTCTGGAGTGTGCACTTAGGTATCGATTTCTCTTTGCGCCTTTGCTTCTTTATCATCTTTGCGTTAATAAACTCATTCACAAATGCTTGAAGGCAGATCTTTAGGTTGCAATTAACAAGTATTCGACAAACTGCATTGGCATTCGCCCTTTAACTAGAGCTTAGCAAATCGGTAGAAAAAACCGACAAAGAAAAACGTAAAGGGAGGCCAAATGGCCCAAAATGGCTCAAATACCTGGCGTTTAGCGAGAATAAGCGCGGCATCCATCGTTAAATAGAACGAAACCAGTCCAAAAATACTGCAGGCATAAATCATAAAAACAGGAAGGTTGCGACTAAATCGCATGCAAAAAGGGGCAGGGGCGATAACGGCGAACAAGGCTAGCCATGGCAGGGCCATCTTATAATAGAAACTTGCAATGATTTGCGCTTCTTTTTCATGGTTAGTTTGATCTGTTTTATCAGGGAGTTGTTTCACTAATTCCGTCAGAGATTGATCTTCGGGAAGGGAGAGTGTTTCTTGCAGTTTTTTTTGATTAAAACGCATTTGCGGAAATTTCTTTACGTTGAAAGATTCCTTTTCAACGAGTTCATTATTCTGATTGCGCGTCAGATAATTGACATATCTTCCGACAGGATCTTTTTCATGCAAAAAAAGATATTTAATACGGTAAATTTCATCCGGAGAAATGACCCAAAAGGCATCGAAAAAAAATTGCCTTTCTTCATCATAGTATTGAAAAAGGACCTGCGTATTGTCTTCCAGATAAATATGCTGCACAAAACCGCGATCTTCTAATTTATTTTTAAGCGAAGTATGGCGATCGTTAATTTGCTTTAATCCTTTGGACGCTTTAGGCAGTAACAGCTCAGTATTCAGATACATCAGGCAAGTGAAGAATAAACCCACCAAAATAAAGGGGCGGAGCAGCGATTTTAAGCTGATGCCGCTGGCCATTAATGCGACTAATTCATTGTGTGTGGAAAGAGCGCAAAGCGTTTTGATTGTCGCAAGCATCAAGGCAAAAGGCAGGATGACGTCTAATCGACGAATAAACTCAAAAAAGTAATAGTTCAGAAGCTCTTGCCACTGGAAATAGTGATGCGAATGAAAGCTTGTCGTGTGATTGGAAAAATCGATCAACACATACAAGATATAAAAGCTTCCTATAAAAAGCGTAAAAGACTTGAAAAGTTCTCTGAGGAAGTATTGCTCCCATAACCTTTTAAAAGGAATTTTCATGATTCTATACCCCGTGTGACCCGATACAGGACAATCGCTGAAATGCCCAAAATGCATACGTGTGGAAGGAGGTACAGTAAGCTGGCCGTTAAGAGGTATTGTTCCATGCCCTTAGCGGTAAAATAAGCAATTAAGTAGAAGGCAGCTAACACAATGACAAACAAGACGCCTTTGTTGGAATGATTACGGCTGATGCTCATACCAAAGGAGGTCCCCATATAAGTAAACGTAAAAACTGCTAAAGCTAAGGAAAGGCGCCGTATGATTTCCGCATAAGATCGATTTTGTTGTTTTTGAATGAGCTTGCGTTCTTCAGGTAGTAGCGTGGTTTGGGCGAGAAGGTGTTTTTGCTCTTTGATGCGATGCAGAAGCAAGGAAAAGTGCAGGTGGTCATTACTTAGCGTAAAAATGTTCTTCTGAAAAATTTGGGAGAAGTCTTGAATGGGGGTTAAAGTTTTATCTAGATTCTCGACGACTAAATGATCGAAATTTTCTCCCAATTCCACGGGCAGGGTTGTCATCATCGTCACGCCTTCGCCAATAAATAGCTCAGGTTCAGCCTGCAAGGATTTAGCAATCATAAGTTGAATACGATTGCTTCGCTTATTAGGGATGGCAAATAAAGCGTCATTCGCAAATTCACCGACACGTGAATTGCCAAGAGCATGAAAATAGGCTCCTTTAATGCGCATTAAATGTTTATTATGGAGAAGCAGGAGCGGATTAATAGAGCGTAACTCTTTTTTTAATAAGCTGGCTTTGAGATGCGAATTAGTTGCAGATTCGGAAACAATATAAAAGTTTAAAAGTGAGAGAAACGCTGCAGCCATTAACAAGGGATATAAAATATCGCGAATCGCCCATCCGCAAGCCCTAAGTGCGGTTAATTCATGGGTATGGGAAAGGCGCTGAATCAAAAGCAAGGACGAAATAAGGCTGGAAATGGGAATTACGATTGGCAGAATATAAGGAATTTGCGATATGATAAACCAAATAATAAGTGAACCCGCAGCACCTAAAGCCGCAAAATGTGCAATTTCATCAAAGCGCGTGGTGAGCAAAATAGCGACGAATGCAATTGTGCTTAATGTTAAGACTTGCAGATATTGTTGAAGTAAATAGCGCCAGATAATAAGCATTATTTTTGATTTTATTCTTTTTTGTTTAGCATTGCGCCCAATTCGCTATCAGTATTTTAAGATACATTAATCAAGTAATTTGATACAATATCGATAATGTTTTATCGTTTTTTTAGACGCATATGCAACGCATGCAGCATTCACCCTGCGTGAAAAAACGACGATTCTCTGTCAACCAAGGTATTTTGTGGAAAGAAAAGAAAAAGATAACCCAGAGTGGTGGATTAAGCTTGGAGAAGTGTCCGAAGGTCCTTTTTCCATTTCGCAATTGAGAAGCGACTCGCGTATTACCCCAGATACTTTAGTTTGGAAAAAAGGCTTTGTGAAGTGGGTGCCCATTAGACAAGTTGAAGAGCTGGCTGAAGTGTTTACAGATCCCAGTGAACAACACGCTCCATTAGGAAAAATCCGCGTCAATCCACGCGATGACGAACTTGTAATTGACACGCCAAAAGATCCTTTTGATTTTTTTTATTGGCTCATCCTGGCTGTGATTATCATCAGCTATGTGCTCTACCAATTTTATTGGATTTAGATTGATATGCACGTACGGATGCTGAGGTTTTTAGAGCACAGGTGCGATTTTTCTCGGCCCATTTTAGTTGCTCTTTCAGGAGGACCAGATTCAGTCGCTCTTCTCTATATGCTTTTAGAATGCGCCAAGACACTCCCTTTGAAAATCGGCATTGCGCATGTCGATCATGGATGGCGGAAGCAAAGTGCCTGGGAGGCTTCCACTTTGCGGGCATTGGCAAGTCAACTCAATCTCCCTTTTCATCTCAAAGTTTTGAATCCGATGCTGCTTAGCGGCAATTTAGAAAATGCCTGTCGTCAACTGAGGTATGCGTTTTTCTCCCAACTAGCTGAAGAGCATCATTACCAGGCGGTGCTAGTCGGGCACCATCAAGATGATCTAAGTGAAACGGTTTTAAAAAGGGTGTTTGAAGGGGCTTCATTAATCAATCTGAAAGGCATTCAAGCCGATACTGAAATTTATCAGATTCCTGTTTGGCGTCCATTGCTGGAGTTTTCTAAGGAGGCGATTCTGAGGTGGCTAAAGGAGCGCAATATCTCCTCTTTTGAAGATAGTACGAATCTGGATGTGCGATTTTTACGGGGAAGGCTAAGGAGCGTGGTTTTGCCTTTCCTGACTAAGGAATTTGGTAAGGAAGTAAAGGGATCTTTGATTCATCTTAGTAAAGAAGCTGAAGAATTAGGGGATTTTCTTAAGCAGCATCTACAAGTCTACCTTGAAGGTGTTATCGAATCTCCTTTAGGACTGATGCTCGATTTATCTGAAAAAACGCCCTCCTCTTTATTTGAATTAAAGCAGCTTTTACGTTATTTCTTTGAAAGAGAAGGGGTGCGTCTCGGGCGGGCTCAATTGAGTACTGCGATGCAGCTCATTAGGGAAAAAAAAGGAAATAAGCAGCTGAAGATAGATCAGAAAACGGTATATTTTGATCGAGCTCGCTTGTTTATCGAAAGGAATCCGCTGACAGCGAATGGTGCCCCGCAGCGTCTTGACGCCTCTTTGAGCGAGTATGCTTCATGGAAAATTACATGGAGTTCAATGGCAGAGGGTTCTGTTGAGGCAGTGTGTGGCACAAGTTGGAAAGAGGTGTGGAATGGCAATTTTTGGATGATTCTTCCAATTGGAGATTACCATTTAGGGCCTCCATGTGTTAAAAAAGAATATCCAAGGAGCTCATCGCTTGATAAGTGGTGGACGGCACATCGGGTTCCTGCTTTTTTAAGGTCTAAAGTCCCTGTGGTTTGGCATGAGAATCGAATTTTTCATGAGTTTCTTTCTGGAAAAATGAATGCGTTTCATGGTAAAGTGAAGCAATGGGCCAAAGTGACTTTTGAATATGCACAGCGCCACCCTTCATCAAACTTATAAGTTCGCTATTGAAAACGAATGGGTTATGTGTTATCTTAGCAAGCCGGTAGAGGCATTGCTGAAAGACTTTGTCTTGTAAAGTTTGAAAAAAATACGCTACAAACAATCAGATATAAGTACTTGAGAAATATCTCTTTAAATTTCATAGAGGTCCGGAAAACTCTAATGATCTTATCTGATTAATGCTTTTCAAGAAAGCTGTAATAGAGTAATTGAAAGTTTAGGAATGAAATAAAACCTATTGAAGTGATCCTCGAAACTGAATGAGTGGAATCTCGATTGGAGTGACTCGAATATGTTTAGTTTAAAGATCTAAGCTCAGCTGCCATTTGAAAAGTATCGTTTACAATTTTTCCATTTATCCAAGGTGAATATGAGCGACGAAAATAAACAAGATTTTAAGAAAAATTTCCCTAACGGATTTATTTGGTTCCTGATGGCGGCATTTTTGCTTGCCTTAATGGTTCAAAATTTAATCGATACGAAATTTGCAAAAGTTTCGTTTAATTACCAGCTTGAACATCTTGTCAATCAGGATTTAATTCAGCCCGAAGACAGTCGCAAAACAGCTGTTGATAACTTAGTGACGTTTAGCGGAAAGTTTAGGGATCGATTGACTGAAGAAGGCAAGCGTCGCTACAAGTTCCTTGAGCTTCTCAATACCAATCATGAGCTTGAAGCCCAAAAACAGCAACTGGATTCAGAACTAGTCAATCTGGCAGAAAAAGCCGTCGACGCTTCTGATCTATTTCTTCTGCTAAGCGGAATTCCTTTAGCAAAAGATGGGTATATCGTTGTCGATGATTTGTACCATAGTCAAGATAAAGACAATAGCATTGTGGTGCGTACCTTGCCTAAGCAACAGGTGCCTAATCTTGTGCAAATTGAAAAGCAGCTGGCTGATCTCAAAAAACAACCAGATGAGGCTGATTTTAAGCAATTTGGCATCTCTCTTTCTGAGCTTGTACGCAATTTCCGTTCACCGACGCTTGGGATCGGGAATGAAATGCTCAAGCAAAATCTGCGACAAATTGACCAGGAGCTGACGCTCCTCAATCAAAAAACGGATCTGAGTCCAGCCACTGTTGCTAAGTACGAAAGTCTCCTCAGCCAATTACGAGGGATAGTGACAAAGCTTGATCATGTGGAAGATAATCTGCGCCTCTCTGAACTACGCGGAGTCCGCAATTATAATATCGCTCTTGGTGAATATAATAATTTGATGAAAAAACTGGATGAAAATCAAGCGCAATTGGATAAAGCGCGCCAGGCTGTTGCAGGTGTGATTTGGTTTTTCAATAACAAAGAGCTGTCGACGCGTTCTTTGGAAAAACAAGACCCAGAATTGTATCATCAATGGTTTACCAATGCGAAAGAAGAGTGGAATAACTTTGCGCATAATCGCGGTGGGATCTTTAAAGCTCCTGATCAGCCTTTAAATACTGTACTTGAAAAGACTTTCCGCAGTGAAGAGCCGACGCCTAACTACATGAGTTATCTTTTCACAATTCTGCCTGTTTTGCTAGTCGCGTTTTTACTTTACTTTATTTTCTCGCGTCAAATGAAGGGGATGGGCGCTAATGCCATGAATTTTGGCAAATCTCCCGCTAAACTGATGGCAAAAGGCACAAATAAAGTTACCTTTAAAGACGTGGCGGGTATCGATGATGCCCTCGAAGAGCTGCAAGAAATTGTAGAATTTCTGCGCAGTCCGCAAAAATTTACGGCCTTAGGCGGTCATATTCCAAAAGGGGTTCTCTGCATTGGACCGCCAGGAACAGGTAAAACACTTATTGCTAAAGCTGTTGCAGGCGAAGCCGACCGTCCCTTTTTCTCAATCTCAGGATCGGATTTCGTAGAAATGTTTGTCGGTGTCGGCGCAAGTCGTATCCGCGATATGTTTGACCAGGCTAAGAAAAGCTCTCCCTGTATCATTTTTATCGATGAAATTGATGCGGTAGGAAGACACCGCGGGGCTGGTATTGGTGGCGGACATGATGAAAGAGAGCAAACGCTCAATCAGCTGCTTGTGGAGATGGATGGGTTTGATACCAACGATGGTGTTATCCTCATGGCTGCAACCAACCGTCCGGACGTATTGGATAAAGCGCTCTTGCGCCCAGGTCGATTTGATCGACGCGTAATGATTAATTTACCCGATATTAAAGGGCGCTTTGACATCCTGAAAGTCCATGCGAAAAAAATTAAGATGGATGCTTCAGTCGATTTAATGATGATCGCACGCAGTACCCCCGGAGCTTCAGGAGCAGATTTAGCCAATCTTCTCAATGAAGCGGCCTTATTAGCGGCTCGTCGCGGTCGTACAGCTGTTACCGCAGCAGAAACCGTTGAAGCCCGCGACAAAGTGCTCTATGGCAAAGAAAGACGTAATTTAGAAATGGATGATAATGAGCGCAAATCCACGGCTTATCATGAAGCAGGACATACGGTCGTAGGATTTACTGTAGAGCACTCTGATCCGGTGGATAAGGTGACGATTATTCCACGCGGCTATTCTTTAGGGGCAACCATGTTTTTGCCTAAAAAGAATCGCACAAGCTACTGGAAAAAGGAATTGATCGACCAGCTCGCGGTGTTAATGGGTGGGCGATGTGCAGAAGAAATTTTCTTATCCGATCTTTCCAGTGGAGCGCGCCAAGATATTGAGCGCGCCACGCAATTAGCTCGCAGCATGGTTTGTGAATTTGGGATGAGTGAAAAACTAGGGTCCGTCGCTTATGACGATAAGAGCGAAAGCAGTCCATACTTCGGAGCCCCGGGACATTCAGAAAAGAAATATTCTGAAGAAACCGCGCGTTTAATTGATGCGGAAGTTAAACGCATTCTCGATGATGCGAATGAGCAAGCTAAAGAAATTATTCTCAGGCATAAAGAAGAAATTGAATTAATGGCGCTCATGCTGATGGAATTCGAAACTTTAGATAGCGAAGATGTGCGCAAGATTCTGAATAAAGAATGGAGTGTGGATGATAAAAGAGAAAGATTGAAGCGTGCAGACGATTTACACAAGCGCGCCCCATCTTCTTCGAATCCATCCGATGACTCTGTTTCGCCCAGACAGTCGACTTCTTCGACAATGTCAACGGCATAAGTTTCCCGGTAATCAAGCACTTTGGAAAGTGCTTGATTACTGCAACAATGCACTCTTTTTCCCTTTTCCCATTTCAGTTCTTTTGCAAAACCGCAACGGGGTTTTCAGCAAAAAGAGGCTTGTCCCTTATTATTTAAATCTGGCGGCAAGTGAGTTCTCGAGTTTGACAGCATCTGCTCTGAATACGCGAATCCCTTCTGCAAGTTTTTCGGTCGCCATGGCATTCTCATTCAACATCCAGCGGAAGTTTTCTTCATCGAGTGTGATTTTTTTGAGATCAAGATCTTTTGCATGCTCTGGCGACAGTTTTCTAGTGAGTGTGCCTTGCATTTCGCTAAGCTTTTGCAGGAGATCTGGAGCGATGGTTAGCAGATCGCAGCCAGCAAGTTCAATAATTTCACCGGGATTTCTAAAGCTTGCTCCCATGATTTGGGTTTTATAATTAAATTTCTTGAAATAGTGATAAATTTCAGTAACGGATAAAACACCAGGGTCTTTATCGGGAGCAATTTCAGCTACGCCCAAACTCTTTTTGTACCAGTCTAAAATTCTTCCCACAAAAGGAGAGATCAAAGTCGCTTTGGCTTCGGCGCATATAATGGCTTGGGCTAAGCTAAAAAGAAGCGTCATGTTGCAGTGAATGCCCTGCTTCTCTAACTCACGGGCAGCTTGTGCTCCTTCCCAAGTAGAGGCGAGTTTAATGAGGACCCTTTCTTTTTTAATGCCTGCATCTTCATACAGTTTAATCAATGTCTTGGCTTTGGCAATGCTTCCTTCTACATCAAAGGAGAGTCGGGCATCAACTTCAGTCGAAACACGTCCAGGAATGATTTTGAGAATTTCTGTGCCAAAATTCACAAAAAGCTTATCCATTAGGTGTTGCTTTTTCTCTTCAAGAGTGGAACCTTTTGATTCCCCATAGCGTATTGCATCATCGATCAGGTGCTGGTATTGAGGTTTGGCTGTAGCCTTCAGGATAAGCGAAGGATTGGTTGTCGCATCTGTGGGTGCATAAGCCTGAATGGCCTCAATATCCCCTGTATCGCTGACAATAGTCGTCATTTGCTTTAATTGTTCTAAAAGAGTTTGAGTCATGATAGTGATCCTTTGTTAAGCGCAGCAGGAAGGGCCTTCTTTAAGGGGCTCGATTAAAAACATAATAGACAGGGGTTCTCCATCAATTATCAAATCCAGTGTCGAGTTGAGGCGTGTTAAAAGGAGTTTATAGGGGATCTTAACATGATGCTCCCCAACATCGATGCCGATGGCTGCATGGCTGAGGATTTCTTGTGAGGCAATGAGTTGTAAACACAAATCTTCAAAGAGTTTCAGCTGTTTTTTGAGCACGGCATCACGCAACAGATACTCGCGGCTGCATTGAGGGCAAGAAAATGAATCCTTGCCATTTTCGAGTGTAAAAACAGAGAAAGTGACTGGGTGTTTGCACCCTTTGCAGCTAAATTGTAAAAGATTGCCTTTTTGCATGACAAAGACCCTATAGAATAGTTCTTATTATAAGAAGATAAAAAACCAAAGTATAGCAGGCGAAATTCAATCAGGCAACCCAAATCCTTGACGAATTTAAAATAGGTTAGTTGACTCTGTCGTCAAAAAACTTTATGATGAAAGGTTCAGTCTCTCAGATGCGGGAAGGCTTGGTTAGTAGTCAATTGAATCCATATTGGTTGGATAGGTAAGAATTTTATGGTTTTAGAACCTATAGACTTTCAGGGGAGATTTATCTTCGATGAAGCTTTATCCCGAAAGCTAAAGCTGTATTTAGATGAAAAAGAAACACAGCTCAGCAATAAATTAATTCATGCATTATATCCTTCTGTGGGCGATCCCTTGATTCCTGTGCTGCCGCCGCCTGCATCTGGGAATCTCAAACTCACGGAAGCTTTGGAGCTGATTGATCAAACTATTCGCGATAAAAGCCATTCATCATTCTTAAGAGTGCCTGCAGATGATTGGAAGCGTATCAGCGCGCAATGGAAAAATGTGTTATGGGAATACACAGAAACGATTCAGGGATGCACGACAGAGCTCTTTCAACAATTAAAACAAATCGGCTTCGAACACTGGCATCGAGAGCTTTCAACAATCTTAAACTCTCTAAAAGAAATTTTACTGCAGAAAGCGGAAGGTTTAAGTTCAAGTATTCAGCGCTTGGAAGAATTGATTGGGGAATACCGAAAGAAATCAGAAAAGCAAGCCCAGTCGAAATGGATGGGATTCAAAAACTTTTTTTGTCGACAGTCTTTCTTAGGCAAAGAGCTTCTCGTTAGCTTATCTAAAACAGAAAAGGAATTAAAGAATCAGTCGCAAAAATTTATTAATAAGCATGCAGAATATCTTAAACTCAACGTTAAAATTGATGAGTCTCTTCGAAAATTTAAGGGTTACCAAGCGCTTGCCAAATTAGAGTTTCAAGATCAGGGACTGTTTAAATCTGTGTACAGGATGTTAAAAGTATGGGAAAAAAACCAACGTTTAAAATCTTTGCCTGAAGCAGAGCCTGTTCTTGCTCTAAAAAATATTATTCATCCTGACAAAGCTGTAAGTCTATTTAAAGAGTATTATCAAGTTCTGCTTGCTTCACTATATGAGCGCAGTCGTTTGATTAAGGAAATGGGGCCTGAAAAATCGCGTGATTTATTGGATAGGGGTTTAGTGCAGGAAGTGCTTAAAGGATACCGTGCTGAGATTCATACCTTAGGAGTTGTGGTTGCTAAATATCGCGAATTTTTACTTCGTACAGACCCTGATCCCTATGTGCGTTCTCGTTGGGGATTTGCTGAATGGATTGTAGGCCTTGAGCCTGCGAATGCCAAGCAACTGCAAGCCTTAAGTTATGAGATTGAAAATTTAGATCAACTTTTTGAAAAACTGCATCTTTCTATTCAAGAAGGCCCCCTGTACTTAGAAGATTTTAATACTGCCAAGCTGTCTCAAGATATTGAGAAGGTGATTCACGAAATGGGGCAGCCTTTAACATCCCGTCAGTTGATGCATTTTCAAGGAGAACAGCTGCTGAAGCTATTAGAGCAGCTGGACGAGCTGGGTTCGTTTAATCCAAACGTTGTGGATATTGTAGGGAAATACCTCTCGCAAGCTTTAAGAGCCGATTGGCAATATCATGTCCTGCATGAATTCCCTTTGTACCACAGCATCTATGCGATACATCACGGAATTGTTGAGCGGCAGGAAGATCGCACCCATCGCCAGCGTCTGGGAATTTTTAAGAAAATTATCGATCATTTGGAGTGTCGGATCAAAAATAGGGAAACACAAAAACATTCCTTGGAGATAGATTTAGATATCAATGATATGAAAGGCTATTTACAAGATTTTTTTGCTTCTGTGCAGCGTTTAGAGGGGGAAAATCTTCCTGCAGAACATCTGAAGCTGAAAATCAAAGAAATCGAGCTTCAACTTTTAGAATACCGTGATCTTTTTGGAAGTTTTTTTAATCGCTTATCGCAAAATGAAGGGAAACTTCTGCGAAATTCTTTTTTATTTGTGGATCAATATTTTGAAGCCATTGAAAATCGTTTGCAGGATTTAAAAAATCGTCCACCTGCATAAAGGTTTTAAGGCAGTCTTCAATGCAGATTTTGTTGATTTTCGGGCTCGTGGGAACTGTTTCCCAGAGCCGATAAGGGGTTTTTAGGGGATGCTTGAGTAGCCGACCGGAATTTTGTCTAATTTTGCCAGAGCTTTAGCGAATCCCTCAGCGGTGATGCAATTTGTGAAGCGGCCAGATCTTATCGTAACGGGTTGTTGGTTGATTAAGGCTAATGAAATCTTTTCAGTCATATCAGCTGGTAGCTTAATACGCTGTCCACCCACAAACAAATCTGCTTCAAAGATAAAAAGCTCATCTTCAATTTCCACTTCAACTGTGGTCATCAATAAATTGGAGGTTTCATAATTAAAAGTAAACGCCAAGGCGTTGAGATACATTTCAGTGCCATTTCCCCCTCGTGAAATTTCAAGCTCGACTTCTCGCAAGGGGTTGGTAGGCGGTAGAAAAATGCGCCCAGAATTAAAATAAGGGGAGCATGTAATTGTTTCTTGAAAGTCCCATCTAGGACAACTAGAGCAGCAAGCGCATAGAAGAGAAAGAAGGAAAAGAGGGATGAACGGCTTTCCCACTTTTCCCAAAGGCTTAAAAAGAGTCATTTAATTTTAATGACCGTGACCATGGCCGCTATGGCTAGAATTCTGAATCGCAACAGCAATAATAGCAGCAATAACGATCGCTCCTAATGCAATAGCAGGGCCTACCTGTGGAGCACGGCGACACTCTTCGTATCCGCATCCTTCAGTTTCAGTCACGCAGCAATCTGCATTTACAGAGTGGGATGATGCTGTTAACATCGCGATTACAGTTGCAAGCACAACGCTTTTTTTCAGTTTTTTCATAGGTGTACTCCTTGGGTACATTTTTGTTTCATTAACTAACTTAATTTTCGTTTCAAGACTTGATATATGTCACAGTCTCATATTTTTATGCAATTTCTTTTCTCAATAAAATCTTAACGATTTTGAAGAAATAATCATTCGTGCTTGTTTATCAATTACATAAGGAGGAAAATCCTCGTGACCCTTTCTTCGCTGTTTTGAGAAGGCATTTTGAATTATAGTTGGGTTTCTCATTATTTGCACAATTGGAAGCAATTGTAAATGATGTAAGAAAAATTGTAAAAATGAAGAAGCTCGTTCTTTCAAACTGAAATTCTCAAAATTTGATAAAGTTATTTCTTCATTAAGCATATTGTTTAAATAATTATTTTGTAATAAGATAATTGTCCTATCTTGAATCTGAAGTTGAATGCACATGCGCATGGCTACTGGAAGAGCGCAAAAGTGCGAGGGTAATGATAGTCGCAAGGCCTATGGCTGCAAATGCAATAGCAGGACCAATTTGGGGTGCGCGGCGCGCTTCTTCATATCCATATCCACCTAGGTCTGTTACATATTCCAAAGCATTAAGTGAGCCGGAGGATGTGGTTAACATAGCGATGACTGTTGCACATACAACACTCTTTCCTAGTTTTTTCATTAGGTGTACTCCTGAGGTACATTTTTTACTAAATTATTCGACTTAGATTCAAGATTTGATGTATGTCATACCTTCGCATTTTAACGCAATTTCTTTCTAATTTAAAATTTTAATGTTTAATCGCATGCATTGACCTGCCGATTAGAAATGAAAAATAACATTGCTTATTTTTCATTTTTATTTTCTTTATTTTCTACATTTTTTGAAAACCGCAACGACTGTAAGGAGGTGAAAAAATCTTTGTAAAACTTAGGGAATTCACTTTTTAACGCGGATGCTGTCAAAATATAAATGGTGTTATTTTTAAGTAAGATTACATGCATCATTCTGACATCCCCCCACTGGGTAGCTAAATCAACTTGAGATAGATTGCCTTCGCCGGCTTGAGTTTGAATAGATCCCAAACTTTTCCAATCGGCACCATCAGCTTGGTTGACTTCTTTCACTTTTTTTAGATAGTCATTTAGACTTCTCGCATAAGGCTCTGTCGCAAGATTAATGGAAGGGGGGAACTCATGTTCGCCTTTGCCAATAACCATCGCTTTAACACTTGGAGAAAGACTTTTAGCATCGACTAATTTCCATCCTTCAGGAGGGGTGAAGGCGATGAATTCATCTTGCATTTCAGGAGTTGGGCTTTCATTCGCAGGCAGGGATTCTCCTAATGCCATATTAAATATAAAAAAACCGATCAAAAGATAGTTGATTCGATAGTTCGCTATAAAGTTTTGCATATAATTTCCTGTGAGGTATTTGCAAAGAAAAATATTAAAAGAGTGCGTTAAGCGCAAGAAAAATCATGCAAAGTGGCAAAGGGGATTAGACGATCCAGCGATTTAAAGAACCATAAGTTTCGCTAATTGTTCCGCGAGGAATGCTCAAGACAATTAAGAGAAGGGCCAAACCCCCGTTTGTGAAAAGAGCTACAGGATTGAGATTTTCAAATAAAAGCAAGCCTATCAAAATAACTAAGCTAAGCAAAATGTTTAAAAATCTGGCTGTACGCAGAATTTCAGCCATGGATAAGATGGAGGTAGTGACAATCAGAGCACCTAGGATATGCATATAAGCTGCTGTCTTGATGTCATGCTCCCTATTTTCTGAAAACAGGAACCACATTCCGATGAAAACCGAAACAAGTAGATTCCAGGAGATCGTGGTGCCTTTGATCATGTTTTGGAAGCTGTCAGAGAGGCGGATTGGATCCGGATAGGCTTGCTGGGGGTCTAGATGGATAGCTTCTCCTCCTTTCCAAAAAGTTTTCCAGAAAGAACGGCCGTCACGTGTGGTTTGCATTAGAAATTGTAGGGCCGCCATAACTTCATCAACCGTTAAGGCGATCATAATCAGCATGCAAAGGGCTGTCAATAGACACCAAAAACACCAATAGCCGATCATAATCGGTTGCAGCATAATGAGGATGACACTGATTAAACCGACGGGAATAACCAAAATGCCGAACATGATCACTAGCCAGGGCATTGTATACCACCGCTTCGAGCCTCCTTTACATCCCATGAGCGTTTCAATAGTATAGGCTGCAGCTCCCAGGCCGGCATCAGAAATTGGAAAAGCACTTGAAATCGCAGAGGTAATGACTTTAAGTGTGCCGTTGTTGAAAACAGGATCCCAGATCGCGTGAAGATAGCCAAGTTGATAGGAGGCCATATAGCGCGCAGTGAACCAGCAAATGAGACATAAGCAAATAATAGGCATGCGCTGTACCCAGGAAGAGGGGTTATAGGACCAGCCTAGTGGTATCGGTTGATTTGTTGAAGTAGATTCTCCAGGTGTTCCGGGAATCAGCAAGGCAAAAGTGATGGCAAGAACGCCTGTAAAAGTATCGTTTACATAATTGAGAGGGTTGGAAGCCCAAAAAAATAAAGGCGCTAGTTGCAGCCATATGCCCAGGAGGACAACCCCCCAGACTGCCCATGTGTTTTTTTTGTTTAATGAAAAAAAACCAAATAACGTTAGCAAAAATCCCGTAGCAAGATCGCTCCAGAAAATTGGGGTGTCAGCAATAGAAAAAGTTAAGGGGGTGCTGAAGAGCCAGATTCCGAGAAAAATGGTGGCATAGCGCACCCATATCATTTCCTGATGATGGCGTTCGTAGGGAGTCATCAGTTACCGGTCTTTTAGTGAAGCATTTTCATTCTTCATCTCTTTGGGCATCTCGAGTTGATTTGTTTTGTACCATTCATAGGGGTTAGACTTTAAGGAATGAATCATTTTTGGAATGACATCTCCCACAAAGTTTTTGGGCCACCAGCCGAGTTCATCGTGAGCCTGGGAGATATCCAAGGCATAGTGATCATCCGCCAGATCAATCATCCAAGGTTTGATGAAAGATGCCTGCACAAAAGGAGTGTGATTCAAGGTCCAGGCTCCAATCTTGGCCATCCATTTGGGAATTTGGAAAGTCTCAAATTCTGCTTCGCCTAATTGAGAGGTGATTTCGCGTTGGATTTCGTCATAACTCATGGTTTTATTTTCACCGATGAGCAATTTAATTTCGCTGGGAAGAACTGCTCTTTTTTCTACCGCTAGCCAAATTGCTTCGGCTAAATCGTCAAAATGCAGAAATGGATTGCCATGCGTAATATCTCCAGAGTAGAGGTGACTGATGTACTGTTTTTCATAAATGCGTTGGATTTGATTGGCAAGTGGAATGCAGTGGCATTTGTCATCGTAGCATCCGGCAATTTGCAAAATAACAGAGGGGATACTTCCGCGCTGTTCATGAATCAATTTTTCAGTGATGACTTTCGATTTCGGATAAGCCCATTGGGGTAAAATGGGTGATTGTTCGTTAATTGTTTCACCTACTTTGCAGGGGGCGTACACAAGCTCTGTGCTTGAAAAGAGAAACTGCTCGGTCTTAAATTGTTTAACCTCTTGCAGAAGTCTCTGGGTGCCTTCAATGGTAATGGTTTGGTAAAGAGGGGAATCTTCTCCTGAAAAACTGTAATAAGCGGCAAGGTGAATGACGGAAATAATGTGCGCACCATATTTGGCGCGCGCCAGTGCTAAACCATCAGCGACTTCTTTAGGTGACGTAAGGTCTACCTTGATAAATTCCAGGTTATCATTTTTATGCGGAGGCGCAACGGTATCAAATCCGACAATGGGATACTTTCCCCCAAGTCTTTGAATCACACTTTTTCCGATTCTCCCGCTACTGCCTGTGACAAGAATAAAGCCAGACTGATCGTCCATGAGAAGGGTCCTCCTTAAAGAGCTAAAGCCTCTGTCAAACCAGAGTTTGAAGTATAATGTGCATAGTTAGCTTTTTAAACAGAATTTTAAAAAAAATACAATTAAATTTTGATAATCGAGCGGTCTTTAGGGAGTAAGCAAAAGTTCCCATTTTTTGTCTTTACTCGAAACAAGCCATTCAATAACCTAATGCTTTAAACTCCTTAAACCCCAGGAAAATAATCATCATGGAAAAGTTTGAGAAAGGAACAGATAAGATTCAGAAAATTTGCGACACCCTGCGTAAAGAAACTCTCGAACCAGCCAAACAAGAAGCGCAAAGTATCGTTGCAGAAGCCCATGCTAAAGCTGCAAGAATTGTTAAAGAGGCTGAACACGAAGCTAAGGCTTTACATGAGCATGCGCGCAAATCTATTGAACAGGAAAGGAATGTATTCCAATCTTCATTAGAGCAAGCGGCCCGCCAAAGCCTGGAAGCGCTTCGTCAGGCTGTTGAGCATGAATTATTTAATAAAGAGCTTGAAAAGGTCATCGAAAGGCAAACAGCGGATCCCGCAATCATCGCTAAAGTGATTAATGCGATCGTGGAAGCTTTACAAAAAGATGGATTGTCAGCGGATCTAAGTGCAGTTATCCCTAAGTATGTTTCGACAGAACAAGTCAATGCCCTGCTATTGCAGAATGTGATTAGCAAACTTAGAGAAAAAGGGGTCGCTTTAGGAGATTTTACAGGTGGTGCCGAGGTCAAAGTGCATGGCAAACGGTTAACAATCGATATTACGGATAAAACTTTAAAGGAAATTTTAGCCGAATATGCGCGTAAAGACTTTCGTCAATTAATATTTGGGATCAAAAACGGTTAATTTATGACTAAAAATGTCTTTATAGGTTCAGCTTTACCTGATTTGAAAATTGGATATCCTCCTGAAATGAGTTTTCATGAATTCGATACCTTGCTTCAAGAGAATCTGAAACCAAAAGATTTACAGAATCTCACTGTATTGCGCCGGTACTATGATCTGGAAAACATACGTGCATTTTTCAAAGAAGAACCCTTAGATCATTTAGGCGCCTTTGATGAAAATGAACTGGAGGATGCTTTAGTCACAGGCGAAGGCTTCCCAGATTATGTTTTTGAATTTTTAGAGGCCCACGAGAAAATCGAAGACCGGATCGCCCATTTTCCTGAAATTATTGCGACTTTTTATCGAGAAGAAGCTAGGGGCACTGCTGGATTCATTCAAAAATACTTGAAGTTCGAAAGAGAATGGAGGCTTATTTTTGCTGCCTTTCGCGCCAAAAAATTGCAACGCGATTTACTGCAAATCCTTCAATATGAAGATCCCTCTGATGATCTAGTGGCACTGCTTTTGGCCCAAAAAGATTCAAATACTATTGAAGTGCCAGAAGAGTATGAAGAATTAAAACACATTTTTTTAGAAAATTACGCCAACCCCTACGACCTCTATAAAGCCCTAGCAGAATATCGCTTTAAAAAGGTGGAAAGTCTTTGGGGAGTCGATGTTTTTTCGACCGATCGAATTTATGCCTATTTTATTCAGCTTGCCCTTGTAGAAAAGTGGCAATCTCTTGACAAACAAAAAGGAATACAAACTGTGGATGCTATTGTGAAGGATGTATCATGAGTGAAAGCCAAACCGTTAATCAAGAAAAAAAGAATGCCACAGGAAAGGTTGTTAAAGCCTTTGGAAACTTACTGCAGGTAGAATTTAAAGGGGATATCCGGCAAGGTGAAGTTGCCATGGTGCATGTGGATGGCACTCAGCTTAAGGCTGAGGTGATCGAAATTATTCGCAATGAAGCCAAGATTCAAGTTTTTGAAGACACCAGAGGTGTGAAGTTTGAATCTGCAGTAGATTTCACCGGTGAATTACTTGAAGCCGAATTAGGGCCAGGTTTGCTCTCTTCTATTCTAGATGGGCTGCAAAATCCCTTAGAAACAGTCGCGGAAAAAGCTGGATATTTTCTTCCGCGAGGTTTGTACGTCGCGCCGCTAGATCGATCAGTCAAATGGGATTATGTTCCTGTGGCAAAAGTCGGAGATGTTGTCCATCGGGGCGATACACTCGGAACCACGCTCGAAAAACGTTTTCAGCACCATGTGATGGTTCCATTTACTCACTATGGCACCTATAAAGTCAAATGGGTGATCGCTCCAGGTTCTTACAATGTGGATACAGTTGTTGCCAAAGTCGAAAAAGAGAATGGTGAAGAATTAGCCTTTACGATGGTCCAAAAATGGCCCATCAAAAATGCACTTTCGGCAGGGGAAAAGATTAAACCCACGAAAATGATGGATACCGGCCTGCGCATCATCGATACGCAATTTCCGATTTTAAAAGGCGGGACTTTTTGCACCCCGGGCCCCTTTGGAGCAGGAAAAACCGTGATCCAGCATCACCTTTCTAAATACTCTTCAGTCGATATTGTGGTGGTCACAGCTTGCGGCGAACGTGCTGGAGAAGTAGTAGAAATTTTAAGAGAATTTCCTCATCTAACTGATCCCCATACAGGAAAAACCTTGATGGAGCGTACGGTTATTATCTGCAATACCTCCTCTATGCCCGTTGCTGCACGTGAATCCTCCATTTATATGGGAATGACGATTGCTGAGTATTACCGTCAAATGGGTCTGGACGTGCTTTTATTAGCGGATTCGACCTCGCGCTGGGCTCAAGCCTTACGTGAAATGTCCGGCCGTTTGGAAGAAATTCCTGGTGAAGAAGCATTCCCCGCCTACTTGGCATCTCGAATTGCTGCTTTCTATGAACGTTCCGGGGTCATCGCCTTGCGCAATGGAAAAAATGGTTCGGTGACTGTTGGCGGCGCTGTGTCTCCTGCTGGTGGAAACTTTGAGGAGCCTGTGACGCAAGCGACTTTGGCAGTTGTCGGGGCTTTCTTAGGGCTATCTCGCGAACGCTCCGATTCTAGGCGTTATCCAGCGATTGATCCTTTGATCTCGTGGTCAAAATATATCGGTCAAGTTTCTAAAGAAATGGATTCTCAGTTGGAAGGCTGGGGGCAGATTGTCAAGAAGGCCGAACATATTTTAAGGCGAGGGGATGAGATTGGCAAACGCATGGAAGTGGTTGGGGAAGAGGGGACAGCTCTCAAAGACCTCATTCTCTACCTGAAGGCTGAACTTTACGACTTTTGCTA
>PEQL01000030.1 GCA_002786175.1 Parachlamydia sp. | reverse complement strand
AGCACCTACAATGTGGCGGCCAATGCGTGCAGCAGATGAGTTGTTTTATAACTCAAATCCGCCCCTAAATCTTGAAACTCTCATAAGACCATTCATGATCTGTACAAAAGACGGCAGCAAGGTGAGTAAGGTCTTTTTTGACTATGACTAGAAACATAGGCATAAGCGATGGTCTAGCTACCTCGCTTAGTTTTCAGCTTGGATAAGCCACATTGAGGATATCCTTTTGAAGTTCTTTCGACACCGATCATCGGCAACACACCGAATGGTTCTTATAACCATTCGGTTTTTGGTCATTTCATTGAGTGCTATAAGTCGAACTGAAGGCCGATAGCAAAGGCATTGTAGTGAACGTTATTCACTTTCACATTCCAGGATGAGGTGGGCACATGAGATGTGTAGTTCGTCGCGCCAAAAATATAGTTAGCGGCATCAACGTATAGGTAGCGATATTCTGCAAAAATGTGGAACATCTGACAGAAATTGTAGCGCAGACCAGCCTTTGCTTGAGCTGCAAATGCCCAAGTGGAGTCATTCCGATTAGAATTAAAATGGTTTATCCCTGTCTCTAACGGTTCTACTTGTAAGGAATCAGCCTTATGAAGAGATATGCGCGTAGCGCCAATGCCGCCCCCTGCATAAGGAGAAAATCCGCAAAAACAGTCATTATCAATCGCTATCAATGCATTAACAAGTATGACACTCGAGTTCATATGAAATGAATCGGAAAAATCGTGTTCAGGTAAGCCAATGACTGTCTGGTTGATGAGGTGTCCCTTTTTCTTGTGTTTAAAAAAGAAGACCTCCAACTCTCCCGCGGTAGCTAAAGACCAACCAGAGCATAAAGGTTTTGACCATTCATACCCAATTTGAGCTCCTCCGAAACCTGAAGAAGTTTTATTTAAATGCCCCTCAGCTATTACAGGTAAGGGGCCAATTACATCTTCAGGGAAAAATGCGGTTCCGTATTGATTGATCCTATTGGAGTTTGAGTAGATTCCTCCACCAAATCCACCAACATAGAGCCTACTACATGAGGGTTGTTCGCAGCACTCCCATGCCATTAATGAGGGATTGATTGCGATTAAACATACAAGGGCAAATAAGGACGCAAGATGACCTTTACTGAATAAATTAAACATGGTTCTCTCCAAGTTTTGGTGGCGTATAAAACAATTTTTAAAGTAATCGGTCTTTCATTTACTTATCTACTTTTTTTGAGAGATGCGACAATGTGACGCCAAAATTGTTCAGCCTGAAGTGGAGACTTTAGCGGTCATAACCAATTCCATCAAAGTTTTGAGAAACCCCAGCTAAGAAGTGATTTTATTAATATAGCCACCCCTGTAAATGGATTCGGTATTGGAAATTTATGGGAAAATACGCTAATATTCCTAGCAAAATTGAATGATATAAAAGGATTTGCTTCTATAAGAAATCGTCCCCAACTTTTTTGGAGTCACTATGTTAACGACAATTAATTCTCCTGTATCCGCCACCCCAATTTCTGCTGCAGAATTGCAAAAGCAAGCTGACGTGATGAGGGAAAAGGGGGAAAGTTTAAAAGCGATCGACCTTTATAACCAGGCTATTGTTCGCTATCAAGAGGGGAAGGAGACTGTCAATATGATAGGAGCACTAACAGGACGTTTATTGTCATGGAAGCATCTGTTTTATAAAACCGAAGATAAGATTTATGCAATTTTTGTTAGAAAAGAAGCTGAAGCGATGCTAGAGATAGCAAAAGAACATCAATTATTCGATAAATTCCATCTTATTCATTTTCTTTACGGAACTTCAGCTATGTTGTTAAAAGATTACCCAACGGCAGAGGAAGAATTTGGCCAAGCAGTTAAATTTTATCCATACAATAATGCCGAAAAAGGTGACTGGATAGGTCATTTGGGGGAAGCTACTTATAAAAATGACAAAAAAGAAGAAGGGAAAAAGCTGATTTTACAAGGCGTGCAAATAATCGAAGAAAACTCTTCTCAACTAGATTCTTTCCTATTTAATGTTTGGGTTTCAGGAGCCTATCTTCGTCTAGCAAAACTTCTAGAATTAGACAATATAGAAGAAAGCCATTTTTACCTCAATCAAGCTAAACAAATCATTGATTCCGATGAAAGGCTTGTTATACGTAAACAACAGCTAGCATCCTTTACAAAAAGCTCAGTAAGTTAAAGTACTTTCTAGCAAATTGGCGCCTTTTCAATAGGCTCGCGAACCTTTGAATGGGGGTGTTGCCTTTAGATCGTGTCCTGTTGATTAGGAAGATGGGGTTCAAAAACTAGGGCCCCATCTAACTCCAAAAAAGCTCTAAATCTTTTTTGCAGAGAACATTCTTAAATAATTTCCGGGGGTATTCTGTTGCGAGGCATTCCAAGGAATGCCCAAGGCTCATCTAGCCTCTTATGTTTTCCGATAATCCAATAACCAAAACTCAGCCGTTTTGATTTTGCTAATCAGATTACTTTCGTGCTTGTCCAATAAATAAATAAGGGGCCGAGTGCGGGGATTGGAAGAAAATACCTGACGATGAAGATGAAGAAATCGCCAAAAGAGGCCATCCCAAATTTCCGCCCACTCTCCCTTAGGATAATTGCTCATTTTCAAAATATAGTTCGATCCCGAAATGTACGGTTTAGTTACGATCATGCCGCCGTCAGAATATTGGGTCATTCCATACACATTGGGAACCATCACCCAGTCATAGGCATCGATAAAATAAGCCATAAACCATTTGTAGACCTCATGAGGCGAGGTCTCTGTTAGCAATAAAAAATTTCCCAATATCATCAATCGTTCTATGTGATTGCAATACCCTGTTTTTAGAAGATTTTGAATAATCGTATCTACCGGTAGAATACCGGTGGATCCTTTCCAAAAGCTATTAGGTAGCTTTTCATGATGATTAAAGAAATTCAACGATCGTTGACGCGATCCTTTCAGAATATACGAAGCCCTTACAAATTCCCTCCAACCTATGATTTGCCGTAAAAAGCCCTCGAGAGAGTTCATGGGCACCGAATTGTTTTGCGCATGATTTAATGTAGCGTTTATGACTTCCCAAGGTGTCAAAAGCCCTATGTTAAGTAAAGGAGATAACATGCTATGAAAAAGAACTGAATTTTCCATTTGAATCGCATCCTGATAAGCTCCAAAACAAATTAATCTGTCTTTTAGAAAAACTTGAAGGGCTGCGCGGGCTTCACTGTGAGTGACCGGATACAAAAAAGGATCTGCCTCACCACATCCCTGGGGAAATTCACGATCCACTTCAGTGATGGCTTGCTCAACACCCTGTCGTTTTTGAGGAATAAAACCATGCGGAATCCTCATGCCTTTGGGAATTTTTTTTCTGTTTTCAGTATCAAAGCTATATTTTCCTCCCAAGGGTTTTGATCCTTCCATCAATATCTTAAGCCTTTGTCTTTGATACGCGTAGAATTGAGCCATGGAATAGTGGTCTTTGCCAGCAAAAAATGTTTTTAACTCTTGATGAGAGCAAAGGAATCCTGGGGAGGGATAAAAATGCACTTTCCATCCGTACTGCTGGGCGGCAACCTCTAAATCTTGACTCAACCATTCGTCTGCGAACTCAGCCACGTGAATGCTTTTTATGCCTTTGCTTTGCTTAGCTAGCAAAGCAAAAGCATCCCCTCGTTGACGTTGATCTTTGGAAGGAATATAAATAACCTTTTCACCCCTTTTTGAAAGGGTTTGAGCATAATTTTGCATGGCGGCTTTTAACAGAACAAGTCTCTGTTTGTGAAACGGTTGCACTTTATAAAAAAGAAATTCTTCGACAAGACAAACCAGGCGCCCTGGCATTATAGCCGGATGGTTTTGAAATAACTGGTCAGGAAAAACTAATGTAATGTCAGACATCTTTTCCCTTCTCTTTCTCGTTGAGGATTCCAAACATCTGTTCTAGAACTGTTCTCCGATAGGCAAAAATGTCATCCAAATCTTTCTTTATTTTTAAGTCATGCAAGACTTTTCCAATGATCCCAAAGGGAAGTTTGTAAAACACTATATCATCCATTTGAATCCCTCCCTGAATTGAACTGAACCAATGTTCATGATGCCAAAAGCTATAAGGCCCAAATTTTTGTTCATCAATGAAGTAAACGAGCTTTTGCACCGCAGTGATCTCTGTTACCCACTCGTAATTTATATTCCAAAAAGGTCGAATCGTATAAGTAATTAACTGCCCCGCATACATTTTTTGGTTTTCATGTTGATGTTTAATCTTAAAAGCCAATGAAGGGGGCGTAATTTTACTGAGATTTGCTGGCGATGAAAAAAAATCCCATGCCTCTTCCAAACTAATCGGAAGTTTTTGCATATAATGTAATTTGTACATATCTAAGATTGGTTAGTTTTCTCACTTGTTTAGCATGAAATCAGAAGAAGTTAAAGAAAAACAATGAATGGCAACACAGAGAAGGCAAATGGATTTCCCCTTGAATAGTTTGGAGATTGTTTTTCGTGGGTTACCAAAAAACTTCAAGTTGTTATAAGGGTGCAAAAAATGGACAGAAAATTCTTACAGTTATTCGATCGCAATATAAGAGGAAAATTTTCTTATTTACCTAGCCATAGCAAGCAAATGTCGCTGCAATGCATAGAAAACATTGTATTGATAGATAGCGGGCTTCATTCAAATATGTTCAATATCATTTACTGTAATGATGCCGCCACTCATATATCTGTCAAATCGGCCCTTGATTACTTTAACTCAAGGAAACTGCCTTTTGCCTTTTGGATTGGCTTTGAAGGCGATCCTTCTTGGTTAGAAGAAGAGTTATTAGCCTGTGGATTAATAACAGACGAGACAGAGTGGGCTATGCTTTACGATGCCGATCAGCAACCTTCCCCCGTGGTGCAGTCTGATTTTGATGTGAGACAGGTTCAAGATCTTGCTGGAGTTCAAGATATCATTGAGGTGATGAATCACATTTTACCCATTGATGAGCATCTTGCAATTCAATCATTCTACCAGCAATCTGCCCCTACTTTAATATCTAAAGACTGTTCTTTGACATTTTTTGTTGGATACGAAAATGGCAAGCCAACCTCGCTCTCCTCTTCATTTTGTGATCAAGGAGTAGCTTCGGTGTTTGATGTGATTGTTTTGCCAGAAATGCGAGGCAAAGGTTTAGGTAAGATAATGACTTTAAGAGCAATGCAAAGCGCTCAAGAAAAAGGCTTTAATAAATGTGTGTTAACAGCCACCAATGATGCCAAGCATCTTTATCACAAGCTTGGGTTTAAAGACCTCAAAACGATGAAAGTTTATCACAAACCCTAAAAACAACTGAAGCAAGGCCCCGTTTATGATCCTCTGCCAAAGGACATTGACATTCCTGTTTGTTAAACAAAGGGATTCCCTCTAAAACATTAAACTGAGTTAAAGATTTAACTTCAGAAATGGGGAAGGATTTGATTTTCGATGAATGTTTCCATAGAGCGATTGAATCTTTCGGCCTGATCGACAAATAAAGCATGACCAGCTGATTGAAAAACCTCCATATGGGAATTTGGCAATAGACGATGCATATCCTGCATATACCCAAGGCGAGGGCCATCAATTGTTGCAATAAAAGTAGGGGTATCAATATGCGGCAAAAGAGCGCGGAAATCTTGCTGAATATAGTTGTTGATTAAGGTCATGACGGTATTTGTAGGTGTGCGCAAAGCTATGGCATTCAATTTTTTGAAGAACGACTCTTTTTGGTCTTGCTTAAAGAGGCTTTTAATAAATTTTTCTGTATTTGAGATTCGATCCATCTGAAATTCTGTCCAATAATCCACCATAGACTGATAGAACGACAGGCTAGGATCTGTTCCAACAATCCCATCTATCAAAACAAGCCCGACTAAATTCTTTAATTTGAAATGTGCAGCATAATTGATGACTTGCGGCACCCCTATCGACCAACCAATCAGCACAACCGATTTCAAATCGAGTGTTTGTATAACGGCTTGAATATCTTTTGCCATGGAAAAAGCATAGTGTCCTTCACAAGACTGACTGGAGTCCCCCTGAGAACGGGGCTCCATAGCCACAACATTGTAATTTTTTGAAAAATACTCAAGCTGATTTTCCCATATCCAGGCTGGCATCATGATTCCAGGAACAAATAAAAACGAAGGATGATTTATATCTTTGAATTTCTTGGCTATATAGTGGATTTTGACATCTCTACTTTCAATAAAACCCTCAATCTTTGAAATCATAATACCCTCGATAATGAATCGTGAATCAATATGCCGCTAGATTTTCCTTAACGTAACGCGCAAACTTTCCTGTGGTTGCTTCAGTTCATCAATAACAGGTCATTAAATTTCTTTCGCAACTTTTTTAAGACGCTTAAAGAGATCTCTCCGTTTTACTATTTTCTGGACAAGCCTCTTGCAAGCTCCGCCTTCCGATTCTCCTTTAGTGAATCCACCACTTGCACAAAAAGATTCTAATCCTGTAGCTTGGCGAGTAAGATCTTTTTTTTAAATAACGAGAAGCACGAGCAAACTGCATTTTTAAAACACTCGGCAACCTATTTCCAAAAAGATTAAAAGCAAATATTGTTATTCATTTCGATCATAGCAATACATAGGAATCGGTATGAAAATCGTTGTCATTGGTGGAACTGGTCTCATAGGCTCAAAGTTAACAAAAAAGCTTAGAGATCTTGGACACGAAGTGATTGCAGCCTCTCCGTCTAAAGGGATTAATACCATCACAGGTGAAGGTCTTGCAGAAGCCCTGAAAGGTGCAAACATTGTTGTCGATGTTTCCAACTCCCCTTCGTTTGAAGATCAGGCTGTCTTGCAATTCTTTGAAACGTCAGGTCGTAATCTGATGGCTGCTGAAAAAACAGCTGGTGTAGGTCATCACATTGCTCTTTCAGTTGTTGGTACTGACCGACTTCCTGAAAGCGGCTATTTCCGAGCAAAGATGGCTCAGGAGAAATTAGTATTATCATCGGGCATCCCTTACACTATTGTTAGGGCCACCCAATTTTTTGAGTTTTTAGATAGCATTGCCCAATCGGGCACGGTTGGACAGTTGGTTCATTTACCGCTTGCATTCCTGCAACCTATTGCTTCTGACGATGTTGTCAGCGCTTTACTCCAAGTCGTATCAGAAAAACCCACTAACGGCATCATTGAAATCGCAGGTCCCGATTGCATTCCTTTTTCTGAAATAGTTGGGGAATATCTAAATGCCACAAATGATCATCGTAAAGTGATCGCCGAGGAATCTGCGCGTTACTTTGGGACGAAATTATCCGGCCATTCGCTCATCCCTAATAAGAATCCGCGCCTTGGTTCTATTAACTTTAAGAGCTGGTTTAAAGGTCAAAAAAAGTAATCTCACTCATCCGTTGCTTTTAACCTTCATATATAGTGGGAATGGTCAAAAATAAAGAAATTGCCCAAGAATTGAACGAATGAAGTCATGGCCTGATTTCAACACCCATGATGATATTCCAGCCAAGGTAAGGATTGCTCTATGTCCAACGACACATTAGCCTCTAATCCAATAGCCTTCCCCCGACTTGATGCCCACGATCTTATGATTCTCAAAACTTTGTCTGACACTGTTTCTTACTCCGATGACCAAATCATTTTCCATGCGGGCGATGTCGATCTGGATTTGTTTGTGGTCGAAAGCGGTGGGATTGAAATATTGAACCCTTCGGATCAAAATCGACATATCGTAACGCATGGACCGGGTCAATTTGTAGGAGACATTGATTTACTAACGCACCGCCCTGTGATTGTAACGGGAGTCGCGCGCGGTCAGACTCAATTGTTACGCATACAAACCTCTCGATTGCACGAAGTCCTGAGTAAAGTTCCCAATCTCGCTGAAAAACTTCTGATTGCTATCCAGGAGCGGCGGCGGCTGCTTCTGGCGACTGGTGTAGTAGGGCTGAAGATTGTTGGACCAGGGAAATGCCGGGATACTATGCTTGTCCGTGAGTTCCTTTTCAAAAATTTCGTCCCCTTCACCTGGTACGATTCGGCATCAGATCAAGGGCAAAAGCTCCTGAATGACTGGGGATCTCCCCCACAAATGCCTGTCATCGAATGCAGCAATGGCCAATTGCTGATCAATCCCGAGCTTCGCAAACTCGCTCAAAGTATAGGCGTCTGGCGTCATTGTCCCAATGAGAAGGTTGATCTTGCTATTATCGGCGCAGGGCCCGCTGGAATGACCGCTGCCGTCTATGCAGCTTCAGAAAGCCTTTCCACTGTGGTCCTTGATAGCCTTGGACCTGGCGGTCAAGCCGCGGGATCTTCCAAAATTGAAAATTTTATCGGATTCCCCAGCGGGCTTACAGGTACTGAGCTGGCGACGCGCAGCGTGTTGCAAATGTTGAAATTTGGGGCTAAAATGGCGGCACCTGTGTCTGTCGAAAAGATCGAACCCGCTGCGACTTCGGATGATTTCCATGTCTTGCATCTTGACTGCGGAAATACTCTCCACGCTCGTACTGTTTTGATAGCCGCTGGCGTTCACTGGAGAAAACTCGAAGCTCTAAACGCCGAGCGATTCGAAGCAGCTGGAATCCACTATGCTTGCACAACCGTCGAAGCAATCCTCTACGACAAACAAGACGTGGCCGTAGTCGGCGCTGGTAACTCTGCAGGACAGGCGGCTATGTTCCTAGCTGAATGCTGCCTTGACCGAACCGTACACCTGCTCGTGCGAAAACATTTAGGGGAAAACATGTCGGAATATCTCGTAGGGCGGATTCGCGCAGCTCCGAATATTGTACTGCACGAAGGTGTTGAAATCTCCGCCGTGCATGGTGAACAACGTTTAGAAAGCATCACTCTGCGCAGATTCAATCCAAACAGCACCGAAAGCCTAGATGATAGGCCAAGCGAAACGCTTTCGATTTCTGCGGCATTTGTTTTCATCGGGGCGGATCCAGGATGCTCCTGGTTACCTGAAACTCTTACAAGAGATTCACTTGGGTATATTATAACAGGTCTCGATGCCCTGCAATCAGGCCGTTGGCCGCTAAAAGACCGTGAACCTTGCCCGTTAGAAACAACAATCCCGGGAATTCTCGCTGCAGGGGATATCCGCAGGGGTTCCACAAAAAGAGTGGGCTTTGCCGTCGGTGATGGCTCATTAGCAGTAACTTGCGCACACCAGTTGGTTGCTATTCGGAGTTAGGCTAGACCTAGACACAAGTTTTTCGCTTCTGCTTAATTAATTCTTCCAAAATTTCTGCAATCGGTTTAGATTTAATAATGTTTTGGGATCTTTGCTTCTCGTTTGTTATCATTCAAGAAAATCGGATCTAAGTATAGCAATCAATCCCTTTACCGGTGTGTTCCACAATTCATTTTAGGAGTTAGTCTGTGAGCGTTAAAGATAGCAATGGTGCCGAACTCAATAATGGCGATAGCGTAACAGTCATCAAGGATTTAAAGGTAAAAGGGGCTTCCATGACCATCAAAAGAGGCACACTCTATAAAGATATTCGCCTAACAAGTAACGAAGAAGAAGTCGAATGTGGTAAAGGTCGCAATACCATCGTCTTGAAAACGTGTTTTTTGAAGAAAGCATAACTGATTAACAGCCTCGATCAACGACTCTCAAAGGGATGCAGAATCTTAGCCATCAAGTAAAAATAATCCCCCAGCGTGAACGGCTAATCTGCGCATTGGCTTTTGTTTATTATTTGCCAAAAGTTCTTCTTAATATAGGTAGCCCCAAGCAATCGAAAGAGAATTGTAACGTTTCATTGAGCTGAATTTCCCTCCCCCAAGTTGTTCGGGCATATATCCCGTTTGATGATTCTTGAAACCATGGGATAGCGTTAAGAAAAAATCATGGGGATGATAGTTATAATTAACTCCAAAGGTCGCCAGGTTATATGTTATCTGTCGCATATATCCATGGGATATAATGTAGGGAGACTTTCTTGACAGCCTGATCCTATGAGAAAAACCGGCCCCAATTGACAACATGGTATTCACTTTATAGCCAAGTCCAAGATTGATCAAAGTGGCATCTTGCAATCCAGTGCCCGGAGACTTATTAGAACCTCGCTTGTGAGTATTCAACTTTCCATTAGACGAAATAGTGTTGTTTGAATTTGGAAGATTCCCAAAATGAGTCCAAAGTACCTCAAGGCGTCCGGCAATTCTTTGCGTAAACAGATAGGTAAACCCTCCTCCTATCGTTTCAGGGATGTAATTTTTGGCATGATGGGGTTCATACCCTCGATATTTCCTGTATTGACCCACATAGCTTTTTTTAATATAAGCTAATCCAAAGGTAAGGGATTTATTGATATTCCATCTCCATCCCAAAGCTAATCCTAGGCCATGCGAATGATCCATTCCATTGTTTGTAACATGTCCAGGAGAAACAGATCTTCGAGAATTATCTGCATGTTGAAAGCCCTTTCGAAGATGAGATAAATAAAAATAGTCCAATGAAAAGCCTATTGAGTGATTTTCGTTAAGCTTTAAGGAAAAAATCGAAGAAATGACCTGAGTTTTATCTTCTAAAAAGACTGGCGTGTTCCCTATTAGGGGAATGGGCTTTTTTGTTCGCGCCTTTATATAACTGGGTGTTGTGTAGGCCGCTAGGCTAATCGAACATTCATACCCGTTGACTTTTCCCCCTTTATGAACGGCCCCATCCCAGGTTGATAAAGACTCCGTCTTGTAAGTCAGATTGATTTTTCCAGGATTGAAAAGAGGATTATTATTTTGGTTATTCAAGGATGATTTTTGATGAACCAAAAAAAAGCCAACATCAAAACGGTCTTTAATCCATACCGCATTAGCAGGGTTGACAACGCCTGCAAAAGCATTATGACCCCCTGAAACAGCATTGGGGCGCCCTCCAGCCACCATTCCATAAGCAGTACTGTTCAGCAAATTCAAAACAAATATAAGTCTTATCGCCCAGCTCATCGAACGGTTCATGGATCATCCGGATTTTAGAAAGTTATTCAACAACTCAATCACGGTACTATTTTTTTTATATTCCAACAATCGAATCCTTTCTGAATCGCAAGGGAATTTTTCAACACCTCCAATCTCAAAATTCAGACTACCAGCGAAATCGCAATGAGGATCCCCGCTTCCCCGGGAAATATTCGTATTAAGCAGAGCTGCCGTCTTCCAACTTATTTGAAGCTAGATTTTTTGAAATTTCTCATTCAGGGGGTATCGAGATTTACCGGATCCTCATCACCGATAACCTTCACTCCAAACGCCCTGGCATAAATGACGTTATCTCCACTCACAATACCAATTGCCATGCCCGGGATATGCCATTCTTTCATTGATTTTTCTGCATACTGCTCAAAATCCTGGAGTATTTGC
Organism: Parachlamydia sp.; assembly: GCA_002786175.1. GTDB lineage: Bacteria > Chlamydiota > Chlamydiia > Chlamydiales > Parachlamydiaceae > Parachlamydia. The sequence continues at coordinate 13,072 of PEQL01000030.1, read as the reverse complement.
CTGATAGGCTCAGGATAGTTTGCAGACGTTTTAGAATCAGCAGTCCCTCCCTTGGTTTCATCAGCAGCAGTCAAGCCCCCGCCCGTCATCAGCAAAAGCAACGCAGTCATCACATAAAAATTTTTTATCATTTGATTCCTTTCTCCTTAAGAGCCCCTCATGACATATAGAAATATCAATAGTTCTTCATTCGAAGAAAAGTAATTATTTTATTTAATCCAATAAATTATTATGCTACATGCTTTTTTATAGCGATAAATGATTGTCTAAATCGAAGGATAGTACAAATGGTTAGAATCATGTTTTTATCTAAAAGCCGCATCATTCTAGGAGTGCTGTCAGTTCTATGCCCGTGCTTTTCAATTTCAGCTCAAGAGATACTGAAAAAGAGTGAGGTAAAGAATTTAATTCCTGTTCCTTTAACTCGACAATCTACTGATTATACCTGTGGGGTGTCGGTGTTGCAATCCCTCTTAGCTTATTATGGAGATGATATCCGTGAAGACAATCTGGCGAAAGCGCTAGGTGCCGCATCAGAATCTGGCACTGATTACAAGAGTTCCATTGAATACGCCAAGTCAAAAGGTTATGAGGTGATGGTATACAATAACATGACCTTAGATCAGCTTCAAGAAAGCATCGCCAAAGGTCAACCTGTAATATGCGCCATCCAGGCATGGGCCGATACCCCTGCCAATTATGATAAGGATTGGGAAGATGGGCATTATGTTATTGCCGTTGGCTATGATAAAGAGCGTGTCTATTTCATGGATCCTTCGACCCTTGGCAATTATACCTATATCCCAATCCCTGAGTTTTTACAACGCTGGCATGATATCGATCAACGAGGCATCAAACTCATTCATTTTGGGATCGTCATCACTAAAAATAAGCCAGTGTATAATCCTGAGAACATCACCTATCTCAAATAATGAAGTTTACTTATTGGTTAAGCCAATTGTATTTTTTCAATAGGGTCTTCAAACGGTCAAGTGGGATGCTATATACCTTATTGTCATTGATTCCTGTCATCATATAATTACAAGTCATTGCGTTAAGAATAGCCTCTTCAGTAGCTTGCACTGTAGCGATAAAGAGTGGATCTATCTGATCGTTAGGTAGCATTTCTACTTGAATGGGACTGTCCCTAAATCTATGCCGGCATTCGCCGTGGAAAAAGCGATAAAAATTTCTCCCGAACTATCAAGAGCAACTCCCCCCACTCTAGCAATTCCTAACGATACCCGCCTGGCAATTCTTTTTAACTGATGAGGCAGAAGCGGAGCATCGGTCGCAACGACAACAATGATTGAGCTGTCTTTCTTGATCAGCGAATTTTCAAAAATAATGACAGGCATGAGGGCGGGAATCTCTTTTCCCACTGGGACACCTGCTATTGTCAATGTTTCTCTTTTCCCATGGTTGGCTTGCACAAGCACCCCGAGTATATATTGCTTTCCAGCAATCGTCACTTTTCTGCAAGAGGTCCCGATGCCTCCTTTGAATTGATGGACAATCATACCCGTTCCCCCGCCAACACCCCCTTCTTCCACCATTCCAGCAGTCGCATTATTTAGAGCGGCAAAGACATGCTCTTTTTTAACATGAAAACCGTTTATGTCATTTAAATAACCATCGTAGGTCTCTCCTACCACAGGGAGTGCAGCTAAGCCTTCCTTTGTGTCGTATAAGTTATTTTCATAGATCCATGCGATTGCAGCATCACGTACAACACCAACACTATGTGTATTTGTAATCAGGATAGGGCCTTCCAGTACACCTGATTCCTCTACCCAGATTGATCCTGCCAGTTCGCCATTTCCATTAAGTGGAGTCCATCCTGCAAATACTGGTTGAGCAGTTTTTCCTCTAGGTAGAATCGCTGTGACACCTGTTCTAATGGGCCTGCCCCTTACCGACCTCTAGTTTGCCATTTCCGGAGATTAGGTGGTTTGACCAACCTCAACACCTTTCACATCTGTAATAGCATTTAAAAGGCCGGGAATTCCCTCCAGGGGAATGCCTAAATGACGGGCCCTGCAGGGAAGCTGAGTCGATGCGCTTTTCTCTTGAGACTCTTGCCCTCCAAAAATGATGCTATTAATAAATAAACAAGCTGAAAATAGCGTTAATGGATACCTAAACATAACCCCCCTTACAACGGTTGCAACACAAGGCTGCTAATCGGATTTCCCAATGCATGACTAGCATGCTTACATTAAAGCTTATAATTTTACATTCTCGTCAGTTATTTAATTTCAAAGAATTTGCTTTTGGGCGATTCGCAAATAGCGCATCTGTCTGGAGGCGATCTTGGAACTGTATTACCGCACACGCTGCAAATCCAATAAGCAACTAATTCAGGCTTCTTATTCGCCTCCAGTTCTTTTAAATCTTCGTTAAACATTTTATGATGCAGTTGTTCTACCTTAAAGGCATATTCCATACTCTTAGCAGCTTCCGGATTGCCAGCTTCTTTGGCTGTCTTGATAAACTTAGGGTACATTGTCTCAAATTCGTACTGCTCTCCAGTAACCGCCGCGCGTAAATTCTCTTCGGTGGACTTAAGCATTCCTAAGACTCGCATATGATTGTTAGCATGAATTGCTTCAGCTGCAGCTGCAGCTCTCCAAAGCCTAGCCACCGCTGGGCAACCTTCTTTGTCTGCAATTTCTGCAAAAGCCAGATATTTTCTATTGGCCTGAAAGGGCATCCTCAAGATTTTTTTTTGTTTTAATCCATTCAACCTCTTTTTGGGGACTGCCATCTTGAGCTGCTGAAATATTTCTTGAGCCCATGCCTGGGGCAATCAGAATGATTAGGGTGATAAAAGTGTAGAAACGTTTTGCCATCTTTGCCTCCTTGTTTTCTTAAACTTAGGAGAAAAAGTGAATATCCTAAATAAAATTATTGCTGTTATTGAAATATTTTATTACATATCAAAATATGAAACACCTACTACGATTGACAGCTTTTATATCCCTGATTTTCTCTCCCCTTTATGCACATCCAGCTTTAGGAGTAAACTCAGACCCCTGGTTAAGTTGGTTTGGAAATTACCATTTCATTTTTCTGCATTTCCCGATCGCCCTGATCATTATGGCCTGCGTTGCTGAAGGCTTGCTCTCCTGGAAAAAAAATCCTCAATATAATTTGGTGATTAATTTTCTGATGATCTCTGCGGCAATTTTAGCAATTCCAACTGTTTTTTCAGGCCTTTCTTTGAAAGAGAGCGGGGCTGTAGCTGAAGGGATGAATCCCCTTTTAGAATGGCATGAAATTTTCGGATTCATGACGCTATCCCTTACGATCATCACAGTCATTATACGAAACGTTTGGGGACGACATTTTGTGTACTTTTTAAGTCTATTTGCTCTTTTGGTCTCTGTGATTACAACTGCACACCTTGGGGGACTTATGGCTTTTGAAAACTTTAATTTACTCCCACCATTTTTGAATCCTCACCCGTAGATCTTATTAAGCAATCATTAGGAATTATGGGACAAAACAGCAAAAAAAAGACGTTCCCGTTAGCAAATGTTTATCAATTGCTTGAACCTGGACCGGTCGTTTTGGTCTCTACTTCTCATAAAGGGATTGCCAACATTATGGCCATGTCTTGGCATATGATGATCGAATTTGAGCCGCCATTAGTTGCATGTGTGATCAGTGACCGGAACTTCACTTTTAACATCATTAAAAAGACAAAGGAATGTGTCATCAATATTCCTGACGCTGAGCTGGCACCAAAAGTTGTGGGGATTGGCAATACGACAGGTGCCAAAGTCGATAAATTTAAAAAATTTCAACTCAAAGCTGAACCCGCTTCGCAAGTTAACGCTCCGATGATCACTGAATGTTTTGCCAATCTCGAATGCAAAGTTATAGATATGGAAATGACACCGAAATACTGTATGTTTATTTTGGAAGTTCTCCAGGCCTGGATCACAACTTCCAAAAAAAGACAGCGCATGATCCATCATTCTGGTAATGGCAACTTCATTACAGATGGGAAAAAATTCAAACTCCCTTCAAAAAAGAAATAACTCATCTTTCTTGTTTGGAACAGAATTATATGGCCAGAACCTATTAGCGAAAGAACGATGCCGCACCACTTCAAAAATTATTCACTACCCGAGGTTCCTTGAGGCTTGTTAAGCTTTTTTGCCAGTTGTGAAGTTTTCATAAATTTTTCCGTCGCAGCTTTCATATTTTTTGCTGCTTGCGCTAATGCTGACTTCATTTCAGGCTTGGAGGACGAGCTTTTAATTTCCATTTTCTTTTCATTTTTTAATTTTGCGGCCTCATCTTTTTTCTTTTTAGCCTCTACTTTTTCTTTCTTAACTTTTTCGGCAGCTTCTTTTTTTTGCTTATCCGCAAGTTTTTTAGCCTCTTGCTCTTTTTTAGCAATCTCCTCTTTTTCTTTTTGAACTCTCTCAACTTCTTTTTTCTGTTTTAGGTCAGCACCTTTAATTATTGGATTAATGAGAGCGGCACAATCATCGAATATTTTTTGAAGTTTTTGATCTGGCTCATTTAATTTTTGCGTATTAGGATCCACATTGAGTACGTTTTCTAAAATTTTAATGAAGTGCTTTCCATTTTGCGTACCTTGATCATCCGCAAATAAAGTTTTCTTATTTTTTTCGATAAATTCATGCAATTTTATTGCTACAGCTTCTTTATCCAGACGTTCTAACTTAATACCTATCTTAGCTAAGATCTCTTTAATCACCGCCCATACCCTTCCATCTTTTCGTGCAGTCCGAAGACGGGTTGAAAGGGGATGCCCTTCTTGTAGTTCCTTTGAAACTGCAATTAATCTTTCCGAGAATTTATTTGGATCGCCATATAAACTAGTTTTTGATAAAGGCATTACATACTCGTCTTGTTATAGTTTGATTTAGTTTTTTACAGTGAGGTCTTGAAAACTCAGTTTGTCCTGGGATATTATAACCAACAAATAACTTACTTCCCATTCTTATACTATTTAATTTTATCAGATAACACTTTAATCGAATTTATACCGATATCCTATACATTGAGATTTTTAGATATTTTTAAGCAAATTTTTATCTTCTTTCGAAGAAAATAAAAGGACAAAAATACAAAGATTAGTAGAAGAAATCACTTTTTAGGAATAGTTTATACCAGCCCAAATACTGTAAAAAAAAATTAAATGAAGCATAGATCAATCATTTTTAGAATCAACAAGTGAAGCTGTCACCGATTTGCAGACTTCGAATAAAAAAATCATCGTCGCGGATTATGATGCCTTCTTGACCAACTATCATCCGCCAGAAAACCCTGATATTACGACAGTTAAGCCTAAGCAGAAAGTAAGATTGTGCGTGATCAATGGAGCAAGTGCCACGATTTTTTTTATTACTCTTGGTAAACTGGAAGGTACTGTGATTGCTGTAGATGGCAATAAAATTCAACCGCTAAGCGACTCTCGATTCGAATTAGCAGTTGCACAACGCATTGACATTGTTGTCACAATTCCAGAAGAAGGGGGCACTTTTCCCATTCTTGCACAAGGTGAAGGCAACGACAAACAAGGCGGTTTGATCCTAACAACCCAAAACATACCATCACCTACTAAGCTGTCCGGAAAGACCCTTGAAAAAGCAGGTTCGCTTACCAATGCCTAAGAATCGAAACTGCATGCTTTATACCTCTTGCCAACAAACCCGTTGATAGCAAAATAGTCGTAGAATTTGGGGGTAATATGTTTGACTACGTTTGGACACTGAACGGGCAATCCTGGCCCGAAATCACGCCTCTGATAGTCGAGCGAGGGCAAAGAGTTGAGATTACTTTTATAGACAGAACTGCCATGTCTCCCCCTATGCACCTGCACGGATATTTGTTACAAGTCACCGCAATTGATAATAAACCTTTCGAAGGAGCACTGCGCGATACCGTCTTAGTCATGCCAAACGCCTCTGTTGCCATTCAATTTGATGCTGATAATCCAGGCGTTTGGCCTTTGCATTGTCATATTCTACCATTTGGAAGCGAGAATGTTCAAAGTCGTCAGATATAAGGAATTTATTCGGTCACTTTAAATAGCCCAGTTTTTTGCACCGCTATCGTATAAATCTTTGAAATCCAAGGGTGAGATAAGCCAAATAGCAGTTTTTATTGCAAAATCCCCTCTATTTGTGATAAATTAAGCCTATTATGGATCATTTACTACCAAAAATCACTCGTTAAGGTCACGCCCACTGCGTTCGGAGGCAGTGACCAATCTCCGCAGAACGCGGATAGCAAGAGGCTTTTTCAAGCTTCCTCGCTTTTTCGCGTTTGTCGCCAGTATGCCTACTTGTATTCTTTTTTGTTCCGACAAGCGTTGTTTGCATTTTCCAACAGCAGTCAACCTCTCTGTGAACAAGGCGAATCAAGTTTTTCATTCAAATCTTATTGTGTTACGGAGACAGACGATGATGTCAAAATTAAACTTTATAACAATCCTCTTTATTGGATTTCTCGATTATTTAGGGATCGCCCTGGTCTACCCTATCTTTTCAGCCATGCTATTCGATCTAAATTATCCAATTATTTCTTATGAATCCTCCCCCGCCTACCGAGGAGCTTTATTGGGGATATTGATTGGGCTAACCCCATTGACTCAGTTTTTCAGTGCACCGCTACTAGGAGCAATTTCCGATCTTAAAGGACGGAAAAAAACGCTCATTTATGGAACTTTTGTCGGATTTATAGGATACGGTTTGGCTATCTTAGGTGTGAGTATGCATTCCCTTCCCTTGCTTTTCCTGTATCGGATACTCCTCGGTATTGCCTCAGGCACAGTTTCTGTGGCACAAGCGATGATTGCTGACATTAGCACAGAAAATAACAAAGCGCTAAGATTTTCGCTTTTCAGCACAAGCCTAGGACTGGGTTTTACTGTAGGACCATTTCTTGGCGGAAAGCTGGCAGATGCTTCTTTATCAAGTTGGTGTGGCTATGCGACACCCTTTGTGGCTGCCAGCATGATGAGCTTAACCAGTCTGATGATTGTTGCATGGAAATTTCCTGAAACTCGCAAGGTCAGTAGCCACGTTACCTTTAATTTTATGGGTAGTATTAACAATATTCGCAAAGTTTTTCTCTGGTGCCAGCTCCGATGGTTATTTTTGGCAACATTCGCTTTTGCTTTTGGCTGGTCATTCTTCAATGAGTTTATTCCCGTGCTGCTAAGGGAACGATTTCACTTCACCCTTAGCGATATTGGAAATTATTATGCATATGGTGGAGCCTGGTACGCTTTTAGTTCTGGGGTTATCGCCGCATTGATTTTAAAATATTTTCCGCCAGAGCGGATCGCCGTGAAAGCTCTGATAGGATGTGCCGCGTGCATGCTTATGTTTCTAGTGGTTCAAGATCAGCAATCTATCTGGTTTATTTTGCCACCATTGATGCTCTGCCTATCGTTTACCTATCCAACTACAGCAGCCATGGCATCAAACCGTGCAGGCATTGAAAATCAAGGTGAAGTCCTAGGTGTCTATCAGTCGGTGACAGGTTGTGCAATGGGTTTGAGCCCTTTCTTGATAGGGTCTGCGATTGGAATGTATCCAGCTTTGACTGCCATTGGGGGAGCCATGGCGATGCTACTAGCAGGTTTAGCCTTCTGGAAAGGATCACAACCTGCTGAGGCGAATTTAAGTCTTGTTAAGGATAAATAAACTGTGAGGGCTGTGAAAAAAGATTCTGGCATTTAAGCGAGATTTTTTTCACAGCCAATAGCAAATATTTCAGACTTGAGCAACTGACATTCCGGTTCATTGAAAGTGCAATTCACCTTTCTTGAGCCATAGATAGGCCGCAGGATTTTCCTGGCATCGCCAAAGATGTAAAGCCTTTCAAATCTTGAAAGTGTTAGCTAATTTTTTTATAAATCCCCGTAACGGCATGGTTATCGAAAATTTTTTTAGCGGCTTCTTTCGAAAGTGTTTTGACACTATCGTCATTAAAATGCACAAAAGAGCCATCCTGGTCTCGATGAAAAACCGTGGCATGACCAAGTCCAGCAACGATAACGCTTTCGAGTTGATAACTGGATGAATCACTAGAAGTCCAGATCAAAGGGAGAAGCGGGAAAAACGGATCATGCCCCATAGTAGCAAAATTAATCATCAAAGGGATATCTGGCTGAATACACAATAAGTCACTTTTTAATTTTACAGTAAATTTACCTAATGGGAATTCATCCGAAGGATTTCCACACCGAATCTCCCTATTGATATATTGTTCCTCAAATAATGCTGGGAAATTGGCTTGTTTATCTTGCTTATTAAAAGTAAGCCTAAAAGAGGTTGTAGGCTCTTGATAATCAAGTAAATATGCTTCTACTTCTTTTTCTATTTCCATTTTTTCAGCTTCGGAAGAAGGCTCCTTGATTTCCCATCCTAGAGATGAGAGCTTATAAGCATCAGCGTGAAAATCCACCAAGGCAAGCATATCAGTAAGAGCCGCTGTGGCATCGCCCCCTTCGTGACTTTTACTCCCTTGCAGCGTAGCAATTTTTTTTCTGGTAGCTTGAATATCTAATGTTTTATCACCAGCTATAATTTTATTTAGAAGAACATTGATCTCTTTCTGAAGGGTTTGCTTTTCTATAAATTCCAGGTCTGTTTCATCTTCTTGTTTGACTAGCGGATTAAGTTGGGGATCAAAAGCATTTCGATAAGCTGGAAAATGCGCAAGCACTTGAAGGGCGGAAGCAAAAAAACAACTATTTCCTATATTAGCAATGCCTGAACGTTGAATAAGAGGTACGGCTTTTAGTGGCTTCACAGTACCGGTCCCGGGTAGGGTGATAGACTGTACGTTGATTTGACTATTAATCTGGCCGACCTTCCCTACAGCAGCATTAAATGTCTTTATCATCTCGTTATCTTGAGACTGCTCAATCTGAGCACGTATTTGATTTAAAATTTTCTCAGATAGCTTAGGATCGATCTGAAAGATAGTTTTTCGGATCCAACTAATCTTTCCTAAAATAGAAAAGAGAGCTTTCCGAATTAGTCCAGGCTCTGTTTTATTAAGATTAGTTTTAATCCAAGTGGTTTTTTTTGCTGAAAAGGGACCTGCTAGAGATGTTAATTTATCTGTAACTTTTTTATTGGTCCATTCTACTTGTTTATTATCTATTTGAATTTTAAAAGCCATAATAAACCCCATCAATACTAAATAGTACTATATCATTCAATTTTAATACTGTCAATTCACATAGAATTACAACGAAATAATTTAAAAATCGTTGATTTTGTTAATTTTTTGAAATAAATACCCTAACATTCAGGAGAGATTTTCACGATAAATATTTACTTGACTTCAGACCGCTTCTGACATTATTGATACAAGTTCAATCCAACTAAGGTATTATTATGTCAAAAATGCGCGCTATTCAAATCAGTAAACCCCATGGACCTTTTGAACTCGTCGAAAGAGATATTCCCACACCTTCGGCTGGCACTGTACGCATCAAAATACAAGCCTGCGGCATATGCCATAGTGATGCTATGGTTAAAGATGGACTCTTTCCAAATATTCAATACCCTAAAATTCCAGGACATGAAGTAGCCGGTGTCATAGATGCCCTGGGAGATGGAGTTAGCGACTGGTCAGTGGGACAAAGAGTAGGAGTCGGCTGGTATGGAGGGCATTGCAACTCATGCGAAGCTTGCCGACGCGGTCAATTTATCTTATGCGCCAAGGGTAAAATCCCTGGCATAACTTTTGACGGCGGCTATGCAGAATATATGATAGCCCCCAAAGAAGCCTTGGCATTAATTCCTGAAGAACTTTCAGCCATTGAAGCTGCCCCCTTGCTATGCGCAGGGATTACTACATTTAATGCCTTAAGAAATAGTTGTGCACGTCCAGGAGATACTGTAGCTGTACTAGGAATCGGGGGGTTAGGGCATCTGGGCATTCAATTTTGTGCAAAAATGGGCTTTAATACGGTAGCAATTGCTCGGGGGAAAGATAAAGAACCCCTGGCAAAACAACTAGGGGTGAAACATTACATTGATAGCCAAACAGATAATATTGCCAAAGAACTTCAAAAGTTTGGCGGAGCAAAAGTTATTCTATCTACGGTAACTAACAACGATGCCATCAGCCCAGCAGTGGGAGGCCTAGGCAATAACGGAGAGTTGATTATTGTCGGTGTTCCATTTGAACCGATTAAAATTTCAGCGCTTTCACTGATTTTGGGAAATCGCGCAGTAAAAGGATGGGCTTCAGGCACTTCTATTGATTCTCAGGACACAATGAACTTTAGTGCATTAACGGGCGTTCGCTCAATGAATCAGACTTTCCCCTTAGAGAAAGTGGAAGAAGCTTACCAATTAATGCTCTCTGGTAAAGCGCGTTTTAGAGTAGTCTTAGTAACCGAACAAGCTAAATAGTCCTAATATCACTTAAGGTCGCGAGGAAACATCAAGGACTTAAAGAGGAGTCGGTTAGTTGAGCTATCCCATTTCCAAAAGACCAATCTTCGCGACCTACCGTCACAATTGTGACAAAAATATCTTCTTTCTTCACTTGAGGACTTTCTCCCAAAATCTTTACAAACGCGCGATAGAGTTTTTTCTTCATCGCGGCAGATCGAGCAATCGAAGTGATGTAGATGACAATCACATCATTAGAGCGCTTGACTCCCCAAATCGTTTTGTCAAAATGGAAGTGTGCTTTTTTATACTCGGAGACAAGTTGAAACCGATCATTGTGAGGAATATTCCAGGCAGTCATTAACGCTGTATGGATGCCATCACAAACAGCCTTGACGTATTTCGCCGACTTACCTTTCATCAAATGAACATGAATTAACGGCATAAAAACTCCTGAGTATTTCAATTTCTTTATTCATTTTGATGCATTTAATGACAATTTTTTTTAATAAACCACCTAAAACCCACCCATTTTTTTCAGCTATGCGATAGACATTTAAATCCCTTAATGGTGTAAAATAAGGATTCATTTCCAAAAACAACCCCAATAGACTTTGATCTCTGCAAATTTTTTATGACTGATTCACAAACCCGTCCCTTACCTGCTGACATCTGGATTTCACGCGCACAGAAGCATCTGGCTTTGGTCGGTCCATTTGCAGATGCGTTTGTAAAACGGCGCGGATTAGGGATACCACATGCAGTTCATGACTTTTTATTCACCTACTATAGCTGCTCTCCCTCAAAGTTAAAACAATGGGTACCTTCATGCGAAGAAAGTTTGGTAGTCTCAACTGAAATCCGCAATGCACATCCTTGGTTAACTGATTATTGGTTTCACTTAAAGGGAGATGTGTTGTCGCTCAATCGAGAACGCCTCCAGGACAGTACTCGCGGCCTCGCAGCATTTATTGCTAATCTATGCAGCAATATATTACAGCAACCTCCTCGCTTCGGCTGTTTTGGCCTTCATGAGTGGGCGATGGTTTACAAATTATCTTCAGAAGAACTTAGACACAAAGGTCATCGGCTTCGCTTATCCCCTGAAGATTTGGCAAATTTTGTGGAAAGCCAGACGATGTGCTGTTCTCACTATGACGCGTATCGTTTTTTTACAAAAGAAGCTCGTCCGCTCAATCTGTTTGAACCGCGGCTAGAAACGCGATTGCAAATGGAACAGGGGGGATGTGTTCATGCAAATATGGATCTTTATAAATGGGCCACAAAGCTTTGGCCTTGGATTGGCTCAGATTTCATCGCCAAGACTTTCTTGCTTGCGATTGAGGGTCGAGAACTCGATATGAAGGCAAGCCCTTATGAATTAAAAGATTATGGCTATACTCCTCTGTGTATAGAAACAGAAGAAGGGCGAAGATGCTATCAAAAAGAACAACAGCTTCTAGCCACACGTGCAACTTTTTTGCGCAAAGAGTTACACACTTTTTGTGAACGCTTAACCACTCTTCACTTATAAAAGCTCCGCTCCCCTTCTTATTGCCTTCAAAGACTTTTTTTGTTAAAGACTAGATTTCTACTAGAAAGGTAAGAACATGCAAAAAATAGCTCTTGACGAACACTTTATCACCCCTGATTTTGTCAAGTATACCCAAACAGATTTCGCAGCGATGAAAAAGCAGACGGTTAATGAATTTCTTGCCAATCTCTATGATTTTGACTATTACCGTCTTGAAACAATGGACAAAGCAGCCATTGAGATTTCAGTTTTGTCCTTAGCCAATCCAGGAGTACAAAGAGAACCAAATACGGCACTAGCAGTCGCATTGGCTCAGAAGGCCAATGACTTCCTGGCAGAAAAGATCTCAAAAAACCCAAAAAGATTTAGAGGATTTGCCCATCTGGCGCTTCAAAGTCCACAAGCGGCTGCCGCAGAACTTGAGCGTTGCGTAAAAGACTATCGCTTTGTAGGAGCACTTATCAATGGGCAGACCAGTAATAGGTATCTTGATGAAGCGGAATATGATCCCTTCTGGATGAAAGTTCAAGAATTGGAAGTCCCTATCTATTTACATCCCGGCGGTCCGTATGCAGTTCCTCAAAATTACAAAGACCATCTCGAACTTGATGGACCTCTGTGGGGATGGACAACGGAAACGGGTACGCATGCGCTTCGTTTACTATTTAGCGGCTTATTTGATCGATTTCCCTCCATTAAAATTATTCTCGGACACATGGGAGAGACCCTCCCCTATCTTGTGTGGCGTTTTGATAGCCGCTGGGAGATTCTGGCAGACTCGAAAAAGCTTAAAAAAGCCCCTTCGGCATATATAAAAGAGAATATCTACATCACAACTTCCGGTATGTGCGCCAATGGACCTTTGTTATGCGCTGTCTCTGAACTCGGAGAAGAAAATGTGATGTTTTCAGTGGATTACCCCTATGAATCTACAGAAATTGCTGCGCAATTTATTGAAAAAGCACCTCTTAGCAAAAAGGTGCTTGAAAAAATCTGCTTTCAAAATGCTAAACGTCTTTTAAAACTCTAGCCAGATTGTGAGTCATTTGATCACAGGATCATACCTCCTCCCTTTCGATTAAAAAGTTAGATTATAAAGTGATCGAACAGTTAATTGAACTATAGCATTGAA
>PEQL01000029.1 GCA_002786175.1 Parachlamydia sp. | reverse complement strand
TTCCAAGCTGTCTGGAGGCTATAATGTTCATGCTGTTTATAATGCAACACATGAGATCGCAGTCGATCTAAATGAATGTCATATGGGGCTTAACAATATCGCTACTGAACCAGTTAGACAATTACACAAAATGTGGAATAGTTTTTTCGAAAGAAGTGCCGCAAATGCTCAATTTTTAATGATTTGTCATAGTCAAGGAGTCATTCACGTGATGAATTCTTTGCTAGATTATCCCCCTGAGCTTCGTGAAAGAATAATAATTGTTGCTATAGCACCCGGTGGATACATTTATGAAGAATGCTGTGCTCGAGTTACGCATGTTCGTGTAAAAAAACATAGAGATCTTGTCCCCCGTTTTGATCAAAAAGGGGCGCAAAGAGCTAAAGGGACTATTATTGAGGACTCTCATCCGAATGCTTCTTTTTTCGACCATTCATTTACGAGTCCGACATACCGACGTGAATTAATTAATAGCATTCGTAGCTATATAGCAATCCAGGGACAAGAAATATGAAAAAAATGTTATCACTCATGTATTTGTTGTCTTTTTTTTTAATGAGCTGTGAAACGCAAAATTATCAAAATGGGGAAGACAGATCGAGTAGAGGGCAAGTTGTGAATGATCTTCTGTACAGAATTGAAAATTCATTTGAAAAAAAATATAAAATAAACGCGATTGCAACAAATATTTCAATGCCAGGAGGTGTAGTAAAGTTATTGGGGTTAGATTTTCAAATGTTAGGGCCTCTTTCAAAAGAAGAAATCCGCAAAATACTTATTACTTTAAGCGAAGAATTTTTAGTTTTTGTTAATTCCGATGAGGCAATTAAACCTTATTTAAAAAATTATCCTTTTAGAATCGAAAATATAGGGATTACATTATTTTTTATTGATTCACAAAGAATGGATCTTGATGATCCTTACATTGGTATTGCAGAAATTTCTAGAGGTTTTTTAGAGTATAAGATTCTTATAACGATTGATGACATTCCTTCGTTTAAAAGTACGTCGAAGGAATCGTATGAAGAAGCTTTAGAAGCTCTGAATAGAAAAGAAATATGAAAAAAATGTTATTGCTTGCTGTCTTTTTTTTAATGAGTTGTGAAATGCAAAATCCTCAAAATAGGGAAGATAGACCTAGTAGAGAGCAAATTGTGAATGATCTTTTGTACAGAATTGAAAATTCATTTGAAAAAAAATATAAAATAAACGCGATGGCAACAAATATTGCAATGCCAGGAGGTGTAGTAAAGTTATTGGGTTTAGATTTTCAAGTGCGAGGCCCACTTTCGAAAGAAGAAATTCGCAAAATGCTTATAACTTTAGAGGAGGATTTTTTAGTTTTTGTTAATTCCGATGAAGCAATTAAACCCCATTTAAAAAATTATCCGTTTAGAATCGAAAATATAGAGAGCACATTATTTTTTATTGATTCAAAAAGAATGGAACTCTTGGATCCTAATATTGGTATTGCAGAGGTTTCTGGAGGCTCATTAGAGTATAAGATTCTTTCAAGGACCGAAGGCTTTCTTTCAATTAAAAGTACGTCGAAGGAATCGTATGAAGAAGCTTTACAAGCTCTGAATAGAAAAAAAATATGAAAAAAAATTGTTATTGTTTGCTGTCTTTTTTTAATGAGTTATGAGACGCAAAATTTTCAAAATGATGAAACCATAAATGGAAACGAAGAAGCTGTGAATGACCTTTTGTACCGAATTGCACACTCATTTGAAAAAAAATATAAAGTAAATACTATTGCAACAAATGTTGCAATGCCTAGAGGCATTGTTAAGTTATTGGGTTTAGATTTTCAAGTGAGAGGCCCTCTTTCAAAAGAAGAAATTCGTAAAATCCTTATTGCTTTATCTCAAGATTTTTTAGTTTCTGTTAATTCCGATGAAGCAATTAAACCTTATCTTGAAAATTACCCCTTCGAAATCAAAAATATCGAAATAACATTATTTTTTATGGATTCGAGAAATATACGATTAAACGATCCCTATCTAGGCATTGCAGGAATTTCCCGTGGCAAACTAGATTATCAGATTCTAATCACAACTGACATTCCTTCAATTAAGAGTGAGTTTGACGAATCGTATGAAGAAGCTTTACAAGCTCTGAATAGAAAAGAAATATGAAAAAAATGTTATTGTTTGCTGTCTTTATTTTTTAAGAAGAAACCTTTAATCGCAGATGAAAAGAAACAAAATCGCAAATTTCTTCGGAGAGGGTTGTAAATGAAAATGTAATAGGGAGTCTAAAAAGATTTAAAATTATAGTCGAAGAAAAAAGTTTGGTTTGAGATTTAATCTCATCGCAGGAATTCACAATTTGGAGTGGAGCCAATGAGTTTAGAAAAATGCAACACAAAGACCAAAGGTTCGAAGACGAGATCTCACATCAAATCATCGATGCATCAATAGCGATTCATCGCACATTGGGTGGCCCTGGATGACTTGAGAGCATTTATGAAGCTGCATTATGCCACGAACTCATACTCAGAGGGCTACGTGTACACTGACAAAGATCTGTGCAAGTTGTCTACAAAGGAGTGGTAATTAGAGATCCTTTATTTATCGATGTCGTCGTTGAAGATAAAGTCCTTGTTGAGGTTAAGGCAACTGAAAAAAATCACCCGATTTATGAAACACAGGTTCTTACATATTTAAGATTAACAGGTATAAAATTAGGGCTTTTGGTAAATTATGGAGCCCCTTACGTAAAAGATGGTGTTTCACGAATCATCAATGGCATCCTAGACTTCTTCGTGGCTTAGAGTCTTCGTGTCTTTGTGTTTAATTCCCTTGAAGTTTTGAAAGAAGTCTATTTTTTAATCGCAATCCTCAGATCTTCTTTTAAAAACTTAGCAGAGGCGCAAAGGAGCTGCATGGCGATCTCCCTTTGCGCCTCCACCCTAGTGATTAGGCGTGGCTGGACTCGGAAGCTGCATTTTCAATGACCTCATTATCCTTTTTTTCTATCAGAACGAGGTGATCTCCTTCAGCACTGACCAAGAAGGACATTTTTTGATCCGGATGGAGCAAGATTTGTTCTGCAAGCGGATCTTCCATGTACTGCTCGATCGTTCTTCTGAGAGGTCGAGCTCCCATTTCGGGTTGGAAGCCTTTTTCCACGAGGAAATCCTTGGCTTTGTCGTCCAAGACGATAGTCAAATCGCGTCTGATTAAGCGTTTCTGTACTTTCGCGATTTCCAATTCAATGACTTGGCGCAGTTCTTCTTTCTTAAGGGGTCTAAAGATGACCATATCATTTAAACGATTGATCAGCTCGGGTTTATAGTGTTTTTTACTTGCCTTATCAATTTTTTCTTTGATGTGATCGTAATCGAGCGAGCCTTCCATGGCCCCAAAGCCCACTTCCGTGCTCTTCTTGATTAAATCCGCCCCTAAATTCGAGGTCATGATAATGATCGTGTTGCGGAAGTCTACCTTGCGACCAAACGAATCAGAGAGGCGTCCTTCTTCGAGAATCTGCAAGAGAATATCCATCACGTCAGGATGGGCTTTCTCAATCTCATCGAATAGAACGACTGAATAAGGGCGTTGGCGTACTTGTTCGGTAAGCTGACCGCCTTCTTCATGGCCGACATATCCTGGAGGGGAGCCTGTCATGCGGCTGACGGCAAATTTTTCCATGTATTCAGACATATCGACTTGAATGAGCGCGTCTTCACCGCCAAACAAGTTGATCGCAAGCAGGCGTGCCAATAAGGTTTTGCCTACCCCGGTTGGGCCGAGGAACATGAAAGCACCGATAGGGCGATTTGGATCCTTAATGTCCGCGCGGCTGCGACGGATGGCTCGGCAAACTGTCTTGACAGCCTCATCTTGACCGATGATGCTTCCTTTAAGAATTTCTTCCATTTTCAAGACTTTTTGGGTTTCCCCTTCGGTCAAGCGGTTGATAGGGATCCCAGTTTGACGCGCGACCACATTCGCCACATCTTCATCTTCTACAATGACTTCGTGCTCTTCTTTATTGATTTCCCATTGCGCGCGAATTTGCTGGAGCTGCTCACGCAGATTTTTTTCTTTGTCGCGCAGTTTAGCTGCTTTTTCATACTCTTGCTTGCTAATGGCTTCTTCTTTAGCTAAGCGGGTTTCTTCGATTTCTGTTTCGAATTTACTAATATCTTGCGGCTGATTCATCATCGAAATACGCATTTTGGCCCCGGCTTCGTCGATTAAATCAATGGCCTTATCTGGCAAAAAGCGTCCGTGAATGTAGCGATCCGATAAAATAGCTGCGGCTTGCAGGGCTTGGTCGGTATAGATACATTTGTGGTGTTCTTCATACTTCGCTTTGAGGCCGGTCAGAATTTGGATGGTTTCTTCAACACTTGGCGGCTGAATAATGATCTTTTGAAAGCGGCGCTCAAGGGCGGCATCTTTCTCAATATGTTTGCGGTATTCATCAATGGTGGTGGCGCCAATACATTGCAGTTCTCCGCGAGATAGGGCGGGTTTCAAGATATTGGAAGCATCGATAGCACCTTCAGCTGCACCTGCGCCGACAATTGTGTGCAATTCGTCGATAAATAAGAGGACGTTGCCATTCTTTTTGATCTCTTCCATGACGGCTTTAATCCGCTCTTCAAACTGACCGCGATACTTTGTCCCCGCGATCATTAAAGCCAAGTCTAAGGTGATCAACTTTTTCTTGCGCAAATTATCGGGAACTTCACCCTTCACGATGGCCTGAGCTAGTCCTTCGACGATAGCGGTTTTACCAACGCCCGCTTCACCGACAAGCACGGGATTGTTTTTACGGCGGCGGCACAAAATCAAAATGAGCCTTTCGACTTCTTCACGACGGCCAATCACAGGGTCCATTTTGCCTTCGCGCGACATTTCAGTTAAATCATGTCCATACGCACGCAGGGCAGGCATTTTATCCGTTGAATTGCCGGAAGTTTTCTCGAAGGGTTTAGGGCCTCCGGAAGCGCCTGTCGGTCTGCTTTGCGAAGGCTCTTGCGAAGGCGCACTCCCAATGGGTGGTAATTGCAGATTGAACGTCTCGAGTTCTTTTAAGACTTCTTTGCGCACTTCTTTCAGATTGACATTGAGATTTTCCAGAACCTGTGCGGCCACTCCATCGGTTTGGCGCAGCAGTCCCAATAAAAGGTGTTCTGTTCCGACATAGTTATGGTTTAAATTGGCAGCTTCTTCATTCGCATATTCAAAGACTTTTTTTACCTTGCCTGTAAGCGCAGGATCGCCATACACTTGGATCTCAGGCCCATAGCCGACAAGTTTTTCAACTTCTCCTCGTACAGTTTCGAAATCGATATTTAAATTACGCAAGACATTGACTGCAACGCCTTGACCCAATTTAAGTAATCCAAGTAAAACGTGTTCAGTTCCTAAGTAATTATGATTTAACCGCTGAGCTTCTTTTTTTGCTAATTTAATTACTTGCTTTGCGCGGTTTGTGAATTTATCAAACATGGTGTCTACTCACTTGTTGGCATTAAAGGCGGTACGAAAAGGCAAGGGTTTAAGACGTCTTCCATACTTTTGCTGATAGAAACTTTTATGTCTATTCTAGCTTTTTTACAATTCATGATAGGGGAAGATAGTCTACTGATATTCTAGGCTCCCGCGAAGACAACAGGCTTTTCGGGATTGACTTCCTAAATTTCAATTTAGGAGGCGCCTATTTTTTTTGCAAATTTATAAAACGGATGGAGAAGAACAGCTCGCTCTTGCGAGCCTCTCTGAAATTGTAAGCCAAAGGCCATTTTGTGGGAAATCATTATCTACCCAAACTCGTTGAATTTTAGCTTCATCTAATGCACGCAGGGCCTCATATAAATTTTCTGCAATTTTTTCCGGCTGATCTGATTTTCCTAGGGAAAAAATTTTGCAGTCCGAGTAATTTCGATCCGAAAATCCTAAGACATAGCCGATCTCAGCGGGGGAGAATTCAGAATTGATAAGAAGCTGAGCCTTAGGCGCATAATGACGATGCAACTGGCCTGGACAAATGACTTTATCTCCTTGATGTACAGGGGGTTTGTAGCCAAGCAGAGGTTCAAATTGTTCGGGGAAAAGCGAGCCTAGGCGAACGATGCGCCATTTCCCTTCCATATGATAAAGAATGGTCGATTCCAATCCGCGGCGGCAAGCTCCACCCTCTAATACAGGAAAATGAGATCCAAAATCTTTCTCGACGTGCGCTGCTTGCGTCGCAGAGGGTTTGCCTGAAAGGTTAGCTGAGGGCATGACAAGCGGACCTGCGCTTTGTAAAACCTTTAGCGCTAGAGGATGTTGCGGAATTCTAAAGGCCGCCGTAGCTAATCCAGCTCGGATTTTTTCAGGGACTAGGTGAGGATGAATCGGGAGCACGACAGTTAATGGTCCCGGCCAGAAAGATGCGGCAAGTTCGGTAAAATGAGGCGGGATGACGGCAGCATAAGGGTAAATTTGCTCTAGGTCAGCCACGTGAATAATTAAAGGATTATTAGAGGGGCGCCCTTTAAGCGTGAAAATTTTAGCCACCGCATCTGGGTGAGCCATCGATGCGGCTAATCCATATACGGTCTCTGTTGGAAGCGCCACGACCTCGCCTTGAGCGAGTAAACTGCAAGCTGTTTCTAATGAAATATCCATAATCTAGTGAAATAAGTGGGTAATAGCGCGTAAAGATTCGACAAAATAATCGATTTCAGCTTTCGTATTGTACAACCCAAAAGAAGCTCTGGCTGTACCGGGCGCGCCAAAACGGCGCATCGCCGGCTGCGCGCAATGGTGTCCCGTACGGATAGCAATCCCTTTCAGATCGAGCATGGTGCCAATATCTAAGGGATGAATCCCTTCGATTAGAAAGCTGATAATAGCGCCCTTTTCCGCCGCCGTGCCGATGATCCTAAAGCCGGGAATTTGGTTGCATAGTTCAGTGGCGTAAACCAGGAGCTCATGCTCCCATTGTTGAATAGCTGGAAGCCCAATTTCAGTAATATAATCCACCGCAGCTCCCAAACCAATCACTTCAGCAATCATCGGGGTTCCCGCTTCAAATTTTAGCGGCAGCGCATTGTAGGTGGTTTTTGGGAAAGTCACTGTATCAATCATGTCGCCACCCCCTTGGTAGGGAGGCATTTTTTCGAGTAAAGTCTCTTTCCCATATAAGATGCCAATGCCTGTCGGACCATAAATTTTGTGTCCGGAAAACACATAGAAATCGACATCCAAAGCCTGCACATCCACTGGAATATGGGGGGCCCCTTGGGCTCCATCGATTAAAACTTTAGCGCCTGCCTGGTGTGCGAGTTCGATGAGGTGTTTAATCGGATGAATCGTTCCCAGCGCATTGGAGACATGCCCGATCGCTACAAGTTTTGTTTTTTCGCTGAGCAGCTTAGTGAATTCTTCTAAAATAATTTCGCCGTGGTCATTCACCGGGGCCACGCGCAAGATCGCGCCGCGATCTTCACAGAGGATTTGCCAGGGGACGATATTGGAGTGATGCTCGATTTCGGAAATAAGAATTTCATCTCCCGCATGAATAAACGCTTTACCAAAGGCATAAGCCACTAAATTGATCGATTCCGTAGTGCCGCGGGTAAAGATGATCTCTTCAGGTTTAGCCGCATTTAAGAAACGCATGATTTTCAAGCGCGCTGTTTGATAGGCCAAGGTGGAATTAGCCGCCAGCTCGTAAATCGCCCGATGCACCGTGCCATACTCTTTTTGATAAAAATTTGCGATGCAGTCAATCACCACCTGAGGCTTTTGCGCAGTCGCTGCTGAGTCAAAATAAATCAGCGGCTTGCCATGCATCGTTTGTTTGAGCATAGGAAAATCTTCACGATATTCAGAGACACATTTTTTCATGGCAATTCCTGCTATAAGTAATGTTGCATATGCTGAGTGAGCGAAGCGCGACAGGAGGGGACTGTAATTTTGTCGAATACATCTTTAACAAAGCCATCAACAAGCAGACGCTTGGCATCAGAGGGGGTGCAGCCGCGGGTAATTAGGTAGAATAACTGCTCGTTGTCTAATTGGCCGATGGTGGCTCCATGCGAAGCTTTGACATCATCAGCAAAGATCTCAAGGTTAGGCTTGCTTTCAGCGCGGGCAGCGTCGCTCAATAAGAGATTGTTATTCAATTGGAAAGCATTGGTTTTTTGCGCCGCTTGCCTGACTAAAATTTTACCCTCGAAACTGGAGTGGCTGGCTTCGTTCAGAATCCCTTTGAATAGTTGCAGCGACCGACAATTTGGGCTTTGATGCTCGATAAGCACATGCGTATGCGCTTCGCGTTTGCCGCGCAACACCCAGGCGCCATTTAATTCCGCATTGGCATTTTCGCCCGCCAGTGTCAAGCGATAGTCATGGCGGGTTGTCGTGCTCCCTTCGGTAGCATGGACGGCAATAAAGGTGCTGTCGCGTTTCAATGAGGCGCGTGTTGCCGCTAGATGCCAGGCAGCTTCGGGGAGATTGTAGGAGAGTTGCGTGTAATGCACATGGGCTTGTTCTTCGATGGTAAAGTCAGCTGTCTGGTTGATCCAGTAATTGGAACCCGAAAGAGGAGCGAGCGTAGAGATCACTTTCAATTCCGATTGATTGCCGACAAAGAAATGCATGCGGGGCATGACCATGAGCGGAGAATCTGGGGCATCGACTACTTCCAAAACCTGCAAGGGTTTTTCCATTTGCGTGCGCGGCGGCAGGTAAAAGAAAATCCCATTAGGATGCAAGGCGGCATTTAAAGTCGCAAAAGCATCTGTTTCTTCAGTTAACGATTTGTTCCACTTGTTAGTCAGGAAAGCACCGAAAGAGCGCAGAGCTTCTGCAAGTGACGTCACCACAGCTTTGGTTGGCAACGCTGTCAGATTAGAAAGTTCTGGCGCATAGTGGCCATTGACAAAAACCATTAAAGAGTGGGTGCATTCCGGCAAGATATGCGGGGTAATGCTTGCCAGGGTGACGGGATGCGGATTTTGCGGAAGTTCGTAGGCTTGCGCAAAAAGTTTCCTCAGCGGCACATAGCGGAACACATCATTTTTGGCAGTTGGCAGGCCTAGCTCTAAAAAACGCTCCCAGGCTTTTTGACGTATTTTTTTTAGCAGGGGATCGCCACTGCCTTGCTGAAAGGCAAGATCGAGAGCAGATTGAAAAGAGGCAGGCGTGTTTTGTGACAAACTCATCATTCGGCAGCTCCTTGCGGAGATTCGATCAACCAGTCATAGCCTTTGCTTTCCAACTCTAATGCCAATTCAGGGCCGCCCGATTGGACAATCTTACCATCCATCATGACATGCACAAAATTGGGTTTAATGTAGTCGAGCAATCTTTGGTAGTGCGTAATCAGAATAATTTCGGTTTCCGGCGTCATGAGTTGATTGACCCCATTCGCTACAATGCGCATGGCGTCGATATCTAAGCCTGAATCTGTTTCATCTAAAATCGCAAATTTGGGAGCTAAAACAGCCATTTGCAAAATTTCGTTGCGTTTCTTTTCCCCACCTGAAAAACCTTCGTTTAAATTGCGCTCTTTGAACTCCGGCTTGATCTCCATCAACTTCATTTTCTCAGCAAGCAAGATGTCGAATTCTTCCAGCGAGAGAGGCGCTTCGTTGCGTGCTTTGCGATTGGCATTCAAAGCGGTGTGCAGAAATTGGACATTGCTAACGCCCGCAATCTCCACCGGATACTGAAAGCTCATAAATAGGCCAAGATGGGCTCTTTCTTCCGGGTCTAGTTCCAGAATATCTTGCCCATTAAATAAGACTTGTCCTTGGGTCACTTCATACGCTGGATGTCCTGCCAGTACCTTGGCTAAAGTCGATTTGCCGGCTCCGTTGGGGCCCATAATCGCGTGGATTTCGCCCGGGTTAACTGTCAGCGTTAAGCCTTTGAGAATAGGTTTGCCTTCTATCGAAGCGTGTAAATTAATGATTTTGATCATGATTTGTCCTGAATAATTTAACCAACGGAATTTTCTAATTTGAGCGTCAACAATTTTTGAGCCTCTACAGCGAATTCAAGGGGGAGTTCGCGAATCACTTCTTTGCAAAAGCCGTTAACGATCATGCTGACCGCATCTTCTTGCGAAATACCGCGTTGACGGAAATAAAATAATTGCTCTTCGTTTAATTTTGAAGTTGAAGCTTCGTGTTCGACAGCGCTGGAAGAGTTGCCCACTTCAATATAGGGGAATGTATTGGCTGAGCATTTGTCGCCCACCAGCATCGAGTCGCATTGCGTGTAATTGCGTGCGCCGGTTGCGCGGGGCACTACCTTGACCAGGCCGCGATAGCTATTGTGCGAGACATCCGCCGCGATTCCTTTCGAGACAATCGTCGAACTTGTGTTTTTGCCTAAGTGGATCATTTTAGTGCCTGTGTCGGCCTGCATGTGTCCATTCGTGAGGGCCACCGAATAAAACTCGCCGACCGAATTATCCCCTTGCAGAATACAGCTTGGATATTTCCACGTAATGGCAGCTCCGACTTCGACTTGAGTCCAGGAAATCTTCGAAGAAACGCCTGCGCAGCGGGCGCGTTTAGTCACGAAATTATAAATACCACCTTCGCCAGTCTGAGGATTACCTGAGTACCAATTTTGTACCGTTGCATACTTAATTTGGGCGCGATCAAAGGCGATGAGTTCCACTACAGCCGCATGCAATTGGTTATTGTCGAAAGCAGGGGCTGTGCATCCCTCTAAGTAGCTGACAAAGGAGTCGTCTTCCGCAATAATCAAGGTTCTCTCAAACTGCCCCGACTCTTTGTCATTGATGCGAAAGTAGGTCGATAATTCCATCGGGGAAATCACCCCTTTAGGCACATAAACGAAGGAACCATCTGTAAAAACAGCCGAGTTTAGCGTCGCGAAAAAGTTGTCGCCGATCGGCACCACTGAGCCTAAATACTGTTTAATAAGGTCAGGGTATTTCTGGACAGCTTCTGAGATAGAGCATAAAATCACACCTGCATCATCCAGTTTCTTCTTGAAAGTCGTCCCGATTGAAACGGAGTCGAATACCATATCCACTGCGACATTCGCTAATCTTTTCTGCTCGTCCAGAGGAATTCCTAATCGCTGAAAGGTTTTAAGCACCTCGGGATCCACTTCTTCCAAGCTATTTAAGGTGGGTTTCGTTTTGGGGGCAGAATAATAGCGGATATTCTGGTAATCGATTGGCGGGTAATCGGCGTTGACCCAGTGTGGTTCCTCCATTTCCAGCCATTTGCGATAAGCTTTTAGGCGGAATTCCAGCATAAACTCTGGTTCATTTTTCTTGGCCGAAAGCGCGCGGATGACTTCTTCATTAAGCCCTTTCGCAAATTGATCTGTTTCAACTTCTGTTACAAAACCGTATTTGTAATCAGAGTCTTGGAAATTTGGCTGCGCGCCCATCTTTAGCTCCTGCTTTTTCCTGACTAGGATATTCATAAAGATTATATTAGAATAATAATTCAATTGCAAGGACCTATGACTATATAATGAGGAAAATTTGGCGAATATTTGAGATGGATGACTATTTTTAAGGTTTTATTTTTAATGGGGATATGATATAGTTTTTTCTTTTTTATAAGAATAAGACGATGGAATATACCTTAAAAGAACCCCTTTCAGTTTTAGAAGCGCTAACTCTACTTTCGCCAGACAGCTCTAAGACGACCTTGCGTGAATGGCTTAAAGAAGGGCGCATTACTGTTGACGGTGCCCCCGTAAAACTTGCCAATACGCAGCTCCAAGCCAATCAAACCATCGCCTTGACAGGGAAAAAGCGTGTGATGGCCTCAAAAGTGCCCATTTTATATGAGGATGCGCATTTAGTTGTTGTCGATAAACCCATCGGTTGGCTTAGTGTCGCGACCCACTTTGAGAAAGAAGAAACCATTCATGGTTTTTTGAAAGAACGTTACCGTCCTAAAAAAGTTTATGTCGTGCATCGCCTGGATCAAGACACTTCGGGTGTGATGCTCTTCGCTCTCTCAGAAGAAGCCTATGAAGGACTAAAAGCCCTCTTTAAAGAACACACCATTGAAAGGGAATATGTGGCCGTCAGCGAAGGCAAACTGGCCGCTGAAAAAGGGACTTGGCAATCATACCTTCATGAAGATGCTGCCTATCATGTGCATTCCAGCCAAAATCCGGAAAAAGGGCAATTAGCCATTACTCATTACGAAGTGTTGAATTCCGCGCGCAATACATTGCTGAAATTAAGGCTGGAAACAGGCAAGAAAAATCAAATCCGCGTCCATTGCCAGGAAAATGGCTGTCCAATTATTGGGGATAAAAAATATGGCGGCAGAGAAAGTCTCATTAAAAGGCTTTGCTTGCATGCTCATTTGCTAGGCTTTATTCACCCCATCACAAAAAAAGAGATGTCTTTCCGCTCCCCCATCCCTGAAAAGTTTTATCATTTGTTGAAATAGCTTAACCACACCTCAAAGCTAAAGAAAAAATGCTTAAACTTGCACAAAGTCGAGTTGTTATGGTATACACGATGGAACTCAAGAAATGGCTTTTTGAACTATTCTTGAACAGAGCATAGAGCAAGATAATATCTTGTCTTGAGTTCAATCATGTATAACATCAATTTCATTCATTAAAGACGATCTTTCCATGCATAAAAATCCAGTCTGGTTGTTCTTTCTAGCTTTTCTTTCCTTAATCGTCCTGACTTTCACTGGGACGACTGCTTATAAAGCCTATCCTTATTTTCGCCTAGATGCGCAAACGACAACGTCAAATATCATGTGGTCTCCCTTAAAAATAGAAAAATGGTCTTTGTCTGATCTGATGGGCTGGGAAGAGGAGCTATTTGCCTTGAAAGGGACATATGAATTTAAAAATAAAGGGCGTCTATACGAGGGTGTTACTGTTTTAGATGCCCCATTGTTTCGCAATCAATGGGCTGCAGAGCAAGAGTTGTTGAGCATGCGTTCAAAGCCCGTGACAGTGTGGTATGATTCTAGCTATCCCGCCTATTCCTCTTTACAAAAAACCTTTCCATTTAAAGAATGTTTATCAACTGCTTTATTGCTTGGTTTGCTGCTCTACTTTATTTGGCTTGGCTTTTCAGTAGGACGTTACACTTCCCATTAACCTGTCGCACTTAAGAACGAGATATAAAATCCAGCTTACCCAGAAATCGAAGCCGAACGAGAAAAGGATGCAAGAGATGGTTGAAACCAAAACGACTAAAGTCACTTTAAAGAATCGCACTGCACAAGGAACCCCTCTAGAGGCTGTATTCCTCCCTGAAAAAGGGATGAATATGATTAGCTATAAAAGAGGGGAGATCGAAGTGATTGACCAAGCTACTTTCCCCTTATTTGAAGAAAGATTTGCCGGGCTAGGAGCTTTAATTGGCCCGCATTTTCATCGGCGTAAGACTGAACTCATTCCGGAGATTCCAGATGAGTCGCTTTTTCCTCATATCGCGCGCGTGAAAGCGGGTGGCGTGCAAGAACCGTTTTCCCATGGAATTGGACGCTATGCCCCATGGAAATTTGAATATTCTGAAACCCATATCGAAGCCCAACTTTCTGGGGACGACCTATGGGAAGGGGTAAAATTGTCTACACTCGAAGGGCAAAATTTCAAAATGCAATTTCGCTGTGACTTGACACCTACAGGATTAAAAATTGATTATTCTGTGGTGAGTGATACGGATTCTGTCGTGGGCTTACATTACTACTATGCTTTACCCAAAAAAACAGGAAAAGTGCATACACGTGTGCAGAATAAAATGCTTGAGAATGGCAGTAAAATCTCTTTGCCCTGGCCTATGAATGATCAAAATGAAGTGATTATTCCTTTGGGAGAAAGCGACATAGATTGCACATTATTTTCCTTTCCCCATTCGAGAGAGGGGAGAATGGTATTAGATGCAGGCGATTATCGATTAGAAAAAAGGATGCAGTGTCGATCGGCCGAAAATTCCTGGCAATTGTATCATCCAAAAAATGCCACATTTGTGTGTATTGAGCCCATCAGTGCTCAAGATCCGCGCCATCCTAACTTAACAGTCAGCTCCATACAAATTGAAATTGAAATTTTTTCTATGTAGAAAAAAGGATTAAGACTAGAATAAGGCTAGAGCCGCAAACCAAGTTCTGACTTAAGATGATCTTATCTCCCATCACGCCTATTAATCTTCTCATCACTCAGTGCTATTTTCAAAAAAGGAGGTAGGTTATGACTAAAGAAGAAGAAAAAGGGGTCATGAAGCGTCCATTTGCTAATTTTCCTGGCTTTTGGTCAAATTTTTTTGACCAGGATCTCCTACAACCATTTACGGAAGGTTTTTCGAATAGAGGTGCTACTGTCTACGAAGAAAACGGGCAGCTTCACGTAGAAGTTCCTGTCCCAGGTTTAGATCCGAAAGATATTGAAGTGAGCTTAAACAAGGGCGTGCTATTCGTAAAAGGGAAAAAAGAAGAGGTAGAAGAAGACAAAAAGCGAAAATTCTATCGATCCTCTTCCCGTGAATACTCTTACTCAATTATTTTACCCACTCAAGTCAATGAGAAACAAGAACCCCAAGCAACTTGTGAAAATGGGATCTTGAAAATTTCGTGGGATTTAGCAGCTCAAAATGAGGCTAAGAAAATTACTGTGAAGTCCAAAAATTCTTAAGCCTTCAGTACGGTCGCATTATCAACCCTTTTTTATTAAAGGGTTGATAACATGGACTATTCTTATTCATATCTCATTAAACATGACGCAAATTTGTGTCATAAAAGATAAAAGATTGGGCGCTGGTTCGAGGCAATTGCATCGGCATTGCCCTAGAAACCCAAAGTTCAGGCTAGCAGTTCAGATAGGTCGATGATACGGGCGAAGTAGCCACTGTCGACAACATCATCCGAGATGCCATTGATTTGGATAAGCACAGGGTGGCATGCGAATCCCTGAGGAAGTTGCCTTTAGCTCTTAGGGTTATATCCCTCGTAGAGGATTATATTTAATCTGAGGAAAGATCTGGCAGTAGTCTGGATCTGAGGAAAGATCTGGCAGTAGTCTGGTAATCTGGCAATCTGGCAATCTGAAACTCAAGAGGAGAGTTCTCTTAGGGTTATCTTAAAATGGGTACATCTATTATCCTGTGATCGCTATCACTTGACTATTTTTGTGTCTAACCCAGGAAAGATCTGGCAGAATCTGGCAGAATCTGGCAAAAGAGACCAATAATTTTTAAATCACTTACAGAAATGAAATGATGGATATTTTAAAACTTATAGCTATGCCAGAAGGAAAGACATTAGAGTTTAAACGAGATCTTTCCTCTATACAACCCATCATTAAAACACTTATAGCATTTGCAAATACTGCTGGAGGCATATTAATTATTGGATGAGAAGATGATGGAAATATTATTGGAGTAAAAGATGTGTTTGAAGGGGAAGAGCGGCTTGCTAATGCCATATCTGATAGTGTTTATCCTCCTTTAATGCCTGAAATTGATATTGTATCTATTGAAGGAAAGTCCCTGTTGGTCATTAAAGTAGCTCACTGGTGGGGTCCCTTTTATTTAAAGGCAAAGGGCCCAGTGGAAGGTGTTTTTGTGAGACTGGGTTCAACAAATCGAATTGCTGGCCAAGAGTTATTAGATGAGTTAAATCGTTCAAAATCAAAATTTGCTTTTGATCAGATGCCATGTGTAGATGTAGACAGCACAGGGTTGGACATGGATAGAGTTAACAGTGCTTTTGCCAGTATTAGCAAAGAAGTCAATCAACACAAACTTATAAGTTTAGGCGTTTTAGTTCCTTATTCTAAAAAATTAGTTTGTTCTAATGGCGGATTAATTTTATTTGGCACTGATCAGTTGCGAGAGCGATACTTTCCAAATGCTAGAGTTCGGTGTGGAAGATTTGTAGGAACAGAAAAAGTCGAATTTATAGATCAGTATGACACAGAGGGTTCTATTCTAGAGGCAATGAAAGAAATTCCAAAATTTATTAGAAGGAATACTGCACAAGGTGCAGAAATAACTCAGATTCAAAGGCAAGATATTCCTGAATACTCTCCACTAGTCATTCGTGAAATTTTAGCTAATGCCTTAGTGCATGCAGATTATTCGATTCGAGGAATGCATTCTCGAATCATGATTTATTCTGATCGTATGGAAATAGAAAGCCCCGGAATGTTGCCGTTTGGATATACTTTAGAAGATTTTTTTTCTGGAGTTAGTCATGTAAGAAATAAAGTGATTGCTAGAGTTTTTCGTGAATTTCGCATGATTGAAGAATGGGGAACAGGTTATAAACGCATTGAGGCTGCTTGCCTTAAAGAAAAATATCCGATTCCTGTTTGGGAAGAATTACGCACCGCCGTACGAGTTACTCTTAAGTCTTATTCTAGAACAGAAGCTAAAGCGAAAATCACATTAAAAACAAGCTTAGGTCAATTAACCAGTCGTCAGCAGGAAATTTTCAATCTTTTTCGAAGTCATGAAAGACTGACAGCTAAAGATATCCATATCAGGTTACGTAATAATATTTCTGAAAGAACTTTACGGGGTGAGTTGCTAGAATTAAAACAACAAGGCTTTTTAGAGAAAGTCGGAGGGGGTCGCAACACCTACTGGATTTTGAAGGAGTCTTAAAAACCCACATTATCAAGTACTTGCTATCAAAATTTCCTGCTCTAAATTACTGCTTATTGCCGCGCACTAGACGAATCTTATGTTATAGTAATTTTTTGATTATTAATGGTTATTAACCTAAAAGAGCGTAATAAGTTATTTTAAAGGAGGTTTTATGATTAAGCCAGTTGATAAGTTAAATAATTTTCAACTTACTCCGTCTACTTCTTCTACTAAAACTGCTAAAGCAGGAAAAACCCCTCAGGGTTTGACGGTGAAACAAGCAAGTAAAGTCACCTGGGGAAATGCAATCGCTAACCTATTTCAAAGACTTCAGCTCGTTTTTGGCGAAAAAACAGGCTGGAACAGTAAAAAAACAATTGAAAAAAAGATATATAATTTATCTGAAGCACAAATCAAGGAATTAAATGAATTATTCGATGAAGCTAACAAGGATATATTTTATAGAACCGATATAAAGGTTCGAAAGTTTCAAGAAACAATATTTTTGCCTACCATCTACAAACGTGCTGTTGACAAATTTCTAAGTAACATTAGCGATCCTTCTATAAAAAAGCTATTTAAAGAACGTATAGCTCGTGAGCATGCGATGCCTGAAAGACTTTTGGGCCCAGGCTCAAGTGTTGAATGGGATAGAGGATTTTACAGTAGGTTTGTTACCTTAGCCCAAGCGGGGCTTAACTCTGCAGAATTCTTTAAATTGGCAACTGGAGAAGAACTGCCGTTGTCACCCGATAAAGGAAAAATTAAATCAGTGGTTAAATTCATTATTTCCACTTTGCCCCAAGAAGAATTTGACAAGATTATAGAAGACCATGCCAAGGCAAAAGCCGCGCAGTAATGTTCGACCTAGAACTGATTCCACTTTTTAGCGCTTGCGGAATCAGTTCTAACACCGCTACTATTGTATTTTTCTTCCTTTTCTTTCTTTAATTTGACAGTCACTTGATGCTAGCAAGGATCCCATAATCGAGTAAGCAACCAAAGAGATATCCTCTTGCTTGTATTAAAATCAGAAATATCTGAAATTTCCCTTGTCCCCTTGACGCTGCTTTGTCTTTTCCCTGCTCTCATCCTGCCCATCTTGCGGCTTGCGATCATGCCCATCCTGTTCAAAATCCATGGGATTGGAAAGAAGTAGGGGAATAGGATCGCAAACATGCTATATCTATCTTATGTAACGAGTTCAAGCACCAGTAATATAGAGTGAATTTTAAAAAGAAATTATGTTATAATGTTGTTAGGGAATTAATTTAAATTGATGATTAACTTTCTAACTTTAAAAAAGAAATTTAATATTTAACCATGCTATAGAAAGAAAATCACCCTAGTCGTCTGGACTAGATCGTCATTGTAACCACAACCAAGGAGAATTACAATGTCAGTACCAGAATCAGGTTCCAATCTGAACGCGCTTCCTCCAGGTGCAACTCCTTTAGTCGATCCTTTTTTTGATTCATCGCTGGAATCATCCGCACCCGCTTCTTCTTCCTCAACAACTTCAGCGTCAACGGCTGCGGCTGCCGATGTAGTCGCAACAGATACTCAAATCAGCGCTGCACTTACTACCGGATCAACAGATTTATCTTTGGAGTTAATTGGCCCTTCGGGAGGCCCTCTTTTACCAACACCCGCATCAGGGTTGTCTCTAATGGCTTATGCTAAAATAGTCAAAACCGCCATTCTTGAGTTTCAGACCCAGGAAAAACAAAATGAGGCTCGGGATTACCTGCAAAACAGCTTATTGAATCTTGAAAGCGCGGCCGTAGCCCAGCAGCTCATTGCACTCTATTATAATATTTCGCAGTATGCACAGATAGGAAGAACCACAGATGCGAGTGCTAATTCGGATATTCTTGACATCAATGATAATGGAACGCAACTGACGAATACAATCCAATCCGGTCGAACTGCCGATTTAGCTGCCATCGGTACCTTTAATCAGGCTGTGCAAGACTACAACAATGGAGTCATTGACCAAACACAGTATAATGCCGCGGTTGATGCTTATAACGCCTACTTCAATGGACGGAATCCGGCCATTGCTCTGGATGAAACGACCTATAACAATTCAGTCGATCTCTATAATGCGCAACTGCCTGCGCGCAATGCCGAAATTGACAAGGCGAATGCGATTGCGACTGCCTCAGGATTACCTCTTTTACCCCACCTCACTCCGCTAAGCCACGTTAATGTGCAGCTTCCGACAGCCACGGCTTCGCCACCGGCTCAAATTCCAGTTAGTCAATTGGCAACTCCTCCTGGCTCCGTTCCTATTATCCCTTCAGTGCCGCTGCCGCCAACGCAGAGTGCTTTGCTGGCGACTTATTATACTCCTGTTGTCGACACAGCCATGCCCGCCTTACTTGCCCTGCAGAGTCAGCTTGACTTAAACGCTGCTTATTTAGATGTGGTGAGAAATTTCTTAACAGGCAGGGTTCCTTATCTTGTGAATTCTTACATCCAGAAAAATCCCGCCTCTTTCGCAGGGACAAGTTCAGTGGCTGCAGGGGGGTCTTCTTTGACTGCAATGGTTCTCGGTCTGCAGGCGCCTAACTTAGAGCGAGTTTTATCACTGGGCAAGTACAATCTACAAACTTTGCCCGAGACTATCCCTAATAGCCCGCAGGTCTACGATACGCTTTTTGTGAATTCAGTGCGTTTGTTAGGCAATGTCGGTTTATTTTCTTCTTTGCCTGCGACTAATATTCTTGCTGAGAAACTGGGGCTAATTCCTTCAGAAAGTCCTGCAGTGGGGATCTCGGTAGGATTCGGTTTTTTGAAAAATTTGACGAGCACCATTAGTAGTGATAGTTTCAAAAATGATTTACAAGGATTTATCGTCAGCAGTTTGAGCGACACGGGTCTTACTGGGCAAGGTCTAATCGATACGGCAAAAGTTTTAACTTCGACCACTACTTTGGCACTCCTGCAAATTGGTTTGGTGCAAGCCGCACTCTCTTTAGGAGCTCCAGGTTTGATTTCCCAATTTCTGGGAAATGTTACAGGAATTCCAGATGGCGCAGTAGAACTCGCTTCGACTACCAAAGGCACGCTCACCAGTGACATTTTGCAAGATACTCTATCGCGTTCCTTAATTAGTTCGGCTGTGGCCGCGCGTTTTGGAGCCGGTGTTGATGCCTCATCTGTCAACCAAGCTTTAGGGAGTGTGCTCAATCAGCCAAATGTCAACGTGAATGATCCAAATGCTCTAACGAGTGCGCTTTCCCAAGAATTTCAGCAGCAAGGGCTTTCAACCCAACAAGCGGATGTGCTATCTAAGCTGGCTGTCGCTGAATTGACTGGCTCGGCTAATCTGCCTTACCTATCAGCTGCCCTGGGCGCTGGGGTTTCGACGTCAGATCTACCGATTGCTACCCTCACAGCAAACTTGAGTCAGGGGGTAAATCCTTCAACAGTCTCCACTGCAGCCACTCAAAGTTTAAAAACAGCAAAGGACTCCGCCGACTATCAATTAACTTTAGCTGATAAACTTGTCAAAGCAGGGGTTGGGCAACAGACAGCTGATCTGATTGCCAGAGATGTAACACTCGGTCTAGCCCAAGCCGCTTTTGCCAATGCTGTTCAGCAGGGGCTATTAAATAAAGAACTCCTCGATACCTCTATCTTCCAAACGCTTAAAAACAAACTAACGACTGCGATTGCTTCTCTTGTCAGTGAGAGAGCTCTAGAAAGGGTGCAGTTGAATAGTGTGGCTGAACTACGCAAAGCTATCAGTGAAGAATTGCAAGCGCGCGGCATTGCCTCTAGCGAAGCTAATAGTGTTTCTAACTCGGTAATTATCGATTTAAGACACACTGGCCAGAATCCCTTAACTTCGCTTGGTTTAGATCAAGTGTTAGGGACACAAGCTTTAGCGGAAAAACTGAATGCACATATTAGCGGAGCGGTTGCTTCAGATTTGGGTCCTTCTTCGACGCAGAAACTAGCCTCAAGTTACACCCTGGCTTTACTAGGAGTCACCACTGAAGCGCGTCTGGTCAATCAAGAAGCAGAGGTACCAGCTTCCGCTTTGAGTTTGTTCAGCAAGCAAATTCAAGAATTACAGTCTCTAGGGAAAGATGCCCTGGTCAAGGAATGGGCGTCGAATTTGCGAGATTTAACGAATCCCACCCTAGAATTGACACACTTCCTAAGTCGGGTTAAAGAGCCAGCTAGCGTTTTATTATCGAGCGCAGTCCCCGAATTAGGCATGCAGCAAACGACTCGCCCCATCGATTCGATGTTTATTTAAAGGGGGATTCTAGAGGGGATAGACATTGAAAATAAAGAAATTTTTTGATAGAATGATAATAGGAGATTGTAGATAAAGAAGCTTAATTCAGGGTAAGCAAGATTTAGAGGATCAGGATTTAAAAATCCTTGATTCAAAGGTAAAGGAGATTAAGTATGACTTCTATCAGTTTGATTCCTGTCACTATTGACGGCGTAACCTACCAAGCGAACTTAGAGTATACCGCTAAAGAGGTTGGTCAAGCATTTCAACAATACATGCAAGTGTTTGTTGATGTTTTCAATATGTCATCTTCCTCTGCACCCACTTCGATTACTCAGGCTACCGCTGATCAAATGAGTGCCTCCATCCAAAATTTGCTAAATTTGGCACAAAACGGGATGGCAGTGCAAGTCGATCCCAGTCTGCCTCCTAAACAATACTATTTAACGACCGAAATGGCGCGCGACTTGAACCTATTGATCCAGTCGCTAAAAGCGGCTGAAATTGCAGATCCAGCAGGTTCAATTAGCGTTGGACAAGCCCAAGTATGGAAATCTTTAGCAGCAGCCTCTCCAGTCATAGCCGATATTTTAAATGCCGCGATTGCTTCCTCTGGAGAAGCCAACCGCAGTTTACAAGCGTTGGTTGAATTAGTCTATGTCAAAACTGGTAACGAAGTCATGGCTAATAGCTTACAAGCATTGGAAGAAGCCTTGAGCACGACACAGGATTCTCTGAATATTCTGACAGATTTGCAAACCCTGCATAACAGAATCCAACCCGACGCCAAAAAACCCTTTTCCGCTTTCTTTAATGTGTCCCGACCAGGAACTAATAGCGACCCTAGTCTATACCGCGCTCAATATGCGGCTGCGGCGAGTGCTTATTTCGGACAACCCGTGAATCCACAGTTAAATGCAGACTTAGGCAGTACAAACGCGGCGGGTTCCGCAGTTCCAGGAGCAGGTTTCCCAGATGCCTTAGCAAATTTGATTTCTTTGCGGGAACGTTTAAAAGATGAAATTACCAAGTTGATCCCCATTACTAAGGTCACATCCAGTGCACAATTGTCTGCTACTTTGCTTGGTAAGCTACAAGCTGTGGTTGCCGACTTGGATAAAGTCTTTGCCGTGAGTGGTGTTCCGGTCTCAGCAACAACTCCCACAATGGATGCTTTTAAAGCTTTCAAAAACTGGATGCTGGACAACCTGGATCAACACGGCAACGCTAACGCGGCCAAAGCAGGGCTTATCCAACAAAACATCACCTTTGCCATCACCGCCGGAGAATCGACGAACGACAGTCAAAAAGAAGAAGTTAGACGCTATTTATTCGTTTTCGAAGAATATTACAAATCCGCCTCAGCCGTGTTGCAAGCTTTAACACAAATAATTACAAAAATGGCGCAAGGAATAGCAAAGTAATAAGATTGTTTTTAAACATATATAAAAATAATTACTTAGTTAGTATAATATGAATTATAAGGTTTTTGAGATCATGAGCAATTTCTGCCGGAATAGCATCACCGAACCTTTCACTTCCCCGTCCTCTCGTATGACTCAGAAATAGTATGTATAAGGAGGAAGTATGACTTCAGCTTCAGGGCAAAATTTGGGCTTTACCTCCCCAGATGATCCTGGTTTTAATGGGCTAACATTCATTGAAAACCTGAAAAATATTCTATTTAAATCCGTTCCCGCCACGAATACTTCACAACCTGACTATGTGGGGATGAACTCGGAATCAACCGCTCAGTCAAAGACATTAGATGCCTTTTTTGCGCAATATTCGACCAGCACCACCCGTCTTCCATTCAATTACACCGACTTTATCAACGCTTTCCGTGCCTTTAATGGCGGAACAGATCCAGGCCCAACGGCAGGGAGTGCGTATAACGGACTATTAACCGAATATAAAAATTTAATTGGCTATCCAGGAGATTGGAGTACGATTGCCGGTGTGAGCGCAGCGGACGTAGAAGCGCAATTTCAACTTTCGTTTACCCATTTTCTTAGCAACTATCAGTATAAAACCAGCCCCCCAGCCACACAGGCAGAAGTTGGCACTGTTGGAACCGCTATCGATTTCTTCACCCAATGGCACACTTTCCTAACTGGGACTGCTGTCCTCAATGATACAAACACTCCCGTTACTGTGGCTAGTATTAGTTCCTATGAACAAATTTACAACGCCTTTTTCCCTAATGGGGACTTTGCAGCACGGCTGGAAAAATTTTACGAGGATGTATTGAAGTTTACCAGCACCACAGGTGATGGCTCCGATGGATATTTCATCCCCAGCCAACAATTCTACAACTGGTTTCAACAAATTCAGCAAGAATATAGCCGCAGCTTGAGCGGTGCTTCAGGCCCTTTAATCACATCCGTTTCGACTTCAGCATCTAAAAAAGTCCTGATTTTAGACCGCCTCTTCCGCCTGCTAGTAAGCATGATTGAATCTCTGCAAGGGGTAGCTGCCGCACAAGCGAATCGACTGTCATTCCTGACCCAATGGCAAAAATCCTATACCGACGTCATGAACCAGGTCCCAACCTTTATTGCGTCTAACGGGATGCCAGCCATTGACGGCAACAACGATAACGCCCGAGGTGCCCGTGATGACTTAAACCGCTTGAATTCTAGCTTTACGGAAAGTCTGCGTTCCAACCGATCTGTCATTGGTGATGATGCCAAAGCCCTGCAATCTAACGTGAACGCAAGTAACGATGCCGTCACTCAACAAAGTGATTTGACCACCGCACTCATTCAGCAAATGAGTACGATTTTAGGTGCAATTTTTAGATAAACCAAAGGGTTTAAAAACATAGGTAAATTAAAAGTTTTAAAGAGACATGAGGCTTAGTAAATTTAATTCAGCACAACAAAAATTGGACTCAATCAAATGCAAGATGTTCTAAGAACTAAGAAGGAGACTCCCTTATGAAAGGTGAAAAAAGTCAAATCAAGAAAGCCGCCTCAAATGTAGGAGCTGAATTAAAACAAGAGAAAGAGAAAAAAGTCAAATCGGCCACAGACAATGTGGTTAACAAAGGCTTGGCACCCAAAGACCTGATTGGAATGAGTGATTCCATGGTTGAAGGGGTTTATGGCCAAGCCTATCGTCTTTACAACACAGGTAAATACAGAGATGCAGCACAATTGTTTCGATTACTCATTATGCTCAATGCCACCGAACCTAAGTATGCGATGGGGTTAGCTGCCTGCTATCACATGCTGAAAGGGTATGAGAGTGCCGCGCAAGTCTACGCCATTTGTGCCATGCTGGATCCTGAAAGCCCAGTTCCTCATTATCATTCTTCAGACTGCTATTTGCAAATGGGAGCAAAAATGTCGGCAATTATGGCTTTAGAAATGGCTTTAAAACGCGCCGGTGATAAGCCGCAGTATGCCACGCTCAAAGACCGCTCCTCCCTAACTTTAGCAAGTTTAAGAAAGGAATTGGAGAATCAAGAGAAACAAGCTAAAGAATCCGAAAAGCTTACCTCGTAAGGCGATTTTTTTTATCATGCCTCGTCTAGATATAGGTTAGGAGAACACTATGAATGATTTTAATGTTTCATCACAGGGGCAAACAACCGGAAGCTGGGATATAGGTCTTAACAAAGCACAGGGGGCAACGGCCACCGATAAGACAAATGTAGGTGTGGCAAAGGATTCACTAGAAGCAGCCGAAGGGCAAAAAAGTCAGGGGGCTATTTCTGCCGTCGCCGAGCATCCCGTGTTACAGCCACCCTCTGCCGACGCTCAGCCCGTTAAACAGTTGACTCCGCAAGATCTGGCACAAATGCCGTTTACGAATCAATCTCCCACAGAGATATTCAACACGCTCTTCGACGGTCAGCTAGCAAATATGCAGCTCAATGGGCAATTATCCGACAGTGAAGCCGCCGACTTGCGCTTTGGCTTTAACAATCCCACTAGCCCTAAAACAGTCTCAGATAAAGCCATTCAAGCGCAATTGAACCAAATCATCAAGACTGTCAAAGAAGAAGTAAAAACTGCGACCAAACAGGACGTGGAACCCCAGCCGGATACGGAAGGATTTGAGGAAAAAGTCAACAACGATTTTGAATTATCCTTTGCAGCAGCCGTCAAACAAGCCGTTGAACAAATGAATTTGCCCGAAGATCAGGCTAAAGCACTGATTGCCAAAACCATTTTTGCCCACTTAAACCCAGCAGATGTCAAACGCTCTGCCAACGATTTGGCTTCACAACTTGAGAAAAAAGTGGCTGAGCAAATGACAGAGAAATATGGGCTGCCGGACGACTACAAATTTACACCGCAAACAGAAAAATTTGAGACCAACCTCTCAATCGATTACAATACAGCCTTCAATGCACTGCTGAAAGGGGATACTTCCGATCCAGCCGTTAAAGCCTTCTTGGCAGCACACCCCGAGCTAGCCGCTCAATTGAGCAAATTAACACCCGAGCAAAAAGCCCAATTGCAATACCTCCACTACCATCCAGATGCACAATTTCCCGACGGCGAAGTCCTCAAAAACCTAAACGGGCAATTACAAAGTATGCTCTTAGCCAACATGGCCAATGAATTTGGTTTTCCTGCTGGCTGGGAACCCCCCAGTGTGAAAAGTGAAGTTCAAGACACTGTGATTCAAGGCTACTACCGTGAAGCCTTC
>PEQL01000028.1 GCA_002786175.1 Parachlamydia sp. | reverse complement strand
GTCTATTAAAAACGTGCATTAATCCATTTATGTGTCAAATTCGAGAGACGCCTGAGCGGCTGCCAGACGGGCGATTGGCACTCGATAAGGGGAGCAGGAGACATAGTTCAAACCAAGATGTTGGCAAAATTGAATCGATTTAGGATCACCCCCATGCTCACCGCAAATGCCGCATTTGAGGGTGGATTTGACTTTTTTGCCTAATTCGATAGCGACCTGCATCAGGCGGCCGACACCTTCTTCATCGATGACTTGAAAGGGGTCATGCGCGAGTAATTGAAAAAGCTCCTGCGGTTCGAGGGGATTGGCTACCCCTTTCACATAGAGGGGAACAAATTTAGCGCTATCGTCGCGGCTAATGCCAAAAGTTGTTTGCGTCAAATCATTTGTGCCAAAACTAAAAAAATCAGCATGCGCGGCGATTTTATCGGCAATCAAGCAGGCGCGCGGCAGCTCGATCATCGTACCGACCAAATAAGGAACCGAGTATCCGGTTTCTAGAAAAACGCGCTGTGCAGTTTTATCAATTAAGGCTTTCTGATGGATGAACTCATTCTCAATTCCCACCAAAGGGACCATAATTTCAGGGTAGACCACGATCCCGCTCACAGACACTTCAATAGCGGCTTCTAAAATAGCGCGCGTTTGCATCTCTGTCAGCTCAGGATAGGAGATTCCTAAGCGGCAACCCCGATGCCCCAGCATTGGGTTTAATTCTTTTAAGGTGTTGCGGATTTCGACTAAACGGTTGCGTGGAATTTTCATCAAATGGGCTAAGGTATTCAATTCATCTTCATTGTGGGGCATGAATTCATGCAATGGGGGATCGAGCAAACGAATGGTGACGGGTAAACCATGCATGGCGCGGAAGATGCCGATAAAATCAGCTTTTTGATGAGGAAGCAGGCGGTCGATGGCTGCTTTGCGTTCATCGGGATTGATACTAAAAAACATGCAGCGCACATCATTGAGGCGGTCCAAATCCATAAACATATGCTCGGTGCGGCAGAGGCCAATGCCATCGGCTCCAAAAGCACGTCCACATTCACTATCTTGCGGGGTGTCGGCATTCATGCGTACTTTCAGGTGGCTGTAGCGATCCGCAATTTCCATCATTTTTTCATATTGCCTGAACAAGAGGCTATCCTCTGGTTTCTTTGTTTTAGCAACTAAGACTTGCACTATTTCTGAAGGGCTGGTTTGGAGGTGGCAGAAAAAAACTTCTCCGGTCATCCCGTCGATGGCAATGGGATCGCCTTCTTTAATGGTTTGTGATCCATCTGAAAGGGTTTTATTTATTTCATTGCACAGAAGCGTTGAGCAACCGACTACGCAAGGTTTACCCATGCCTCTAGCGACGACTGCTGCATGGCTTGTGCTGCCCCCGCGGATTGTTAATATGCCTTGAGCAGCAACCATACCAGGAAAGTCATCCGGGCTGGCCTCTTCGCGCACTAGAATACAGGGGATTCCTTGCTGTTTCATTTCGACAGCTTTTTCAGAGGTAAAGGCAATGTGACCTGAAGCAGCACCTGGACCGGCATTAAGCCCTTTAGCAACAAGATAGGGCATTGCTTTTTGCTTAACCCGAGCATCAAAGATTGGAGTGAGAACTTGTGTCAGTTGTTCAGGCTGAATTCGTTTAAGGGCCGTTTTTTCATCGATTAACCCTTCCTCTAGCATTTCGGCCGCCATGCGAATCGCGGCAAAGCCAGTGCGTTTGCCAGTGCGTGTCTGAAGCATGTACAGTTTGCCGTCTTCGATGGTAAACTCGATATCTTGCATGTCATGATAATGGAGTTCCAGCTTCTTGACGATGGTGTGCAGCTGTTGGTAAACGGCTGGCATCAGTTTTTCTAAACTATCCAAAGCAGAGTTTGAAGCTTTTTTTTGATATTCATTAATCGGGTGAGGTGTTCTGATGCCTGCGACAACCTCTTCGCCTTGGGCGTTCATTAGAAATTCGCCATAGAAGTTATTTTCCCCCGAGGCCGGATCTCGAGTAAATCCCACGCCGG
Organism: Parachlamydia sp.; assembly: GCA_002786175.1. Taxonomy (GTDB): domain Bacteria; phylum Chlamydiota; class Chlamydiia; order Chlamydiales; family Parachlamydiaceae; genus Parachlamydia. Next base: position 30,536 of record PEQL01000028.1, on the reverse strand, counting down.
TGGCGGACTGGGTATTGCGATTGCCAAAGACCATGATTTGGACAGTGACAGCAGTGCCCCAATCATCGGGATAATGATGCAAATGGCGATAGAGTGTGGCCCTTTCACTATCCCAGCTTTTAAATACAGCCCCGATTGCGTGCAGCAATTGTTCTTGAGCAGATTGAGGAAAGGGCTTGCCGCAGTGATCTAAGTAAATTTGCTTAAAACGGCGGCAGGCCTCCTGCAAACCCTCAAGGCTGACTTCAATGTCTAGAGTGACATGCTCAGCTTCTTTGATAGCCTCAAAAGCTTTATCGAATAACTTGCGATTCACCCCGTCAACCACCTGGCCAAACATGTGAATCAGGCGTCGATAATTGTCATAGGCGAATTTGGCATTTTGCATTTTGGCGGCAAAACCTTCCACGGTTTGATCATTTAAACCAAGATTTAAGATGGTATCCATCATTCCTGGCATGGAGACGCGGGCGCCGGAACGGACTGAAATCAGCAAAGGGTTTTCTGGATCGCCAAATTTTTTGCCGCTCTCCGCTTCAATGATGCCAATCGCCTGTTGAATTTGATGACTCATTTCTGGGGTGAGGCGATTGCGATGGAGGCGGAACTGGTTGCATGCTTCGGTGGTGATGATAAATCCAGGCGGAACAGGCAAGCCCAAAGCGCACATGTCTGCTAAGCCTTTTCCTTTACCTCCAAGCAAATTTTTATCCAAAGGAGGGGAGGGAAGGTGATGGCTAAACGGAAAAACAAAGGTGGTTTCTGTATTTTTGCCTGCGGCAGAAGTCTGTGTATGCATGCAGCAATGTCCTCAAATAGCGTGAGTTTTGGATAAACAACGCTTTTTCAGTTCACAAGCTTAGCCTGAAAAAACGTTGTTTATCCAAAAACATTTCTAAATCCATCTTGCATCATCAATGGCTCACCCATTTTCATTCCCCTCGGAAGCTTGGGGAATAAAACAGCATCTGGTAGAGGCTAACGCCCTGGTTTTTTGGGCTCCTCAGCTTTCTGCATATACTCAAGAATGAGTTGCAGAGGCAAGACGCGCTCTGGTTGAAAAAGCGGCCCGGAAATGACGACGACTTCTCTATTTCTTTCTTTTTCGCGTAGTTCAGCGATAACCTCGTCCGGCAAAGTGCGTGTGTTAATATTGTATTGTTCGAAATATTGATCAGGTTTGGGTGTGATGCGATTGACAAGATTAAAAGTCGTTCCATCGCGATCAGAGACAATGGCAAAATTATTGCCGCTGGAGTGAATACGCCCTTTAACTGACACTCGAATGACTTTTAGGCGTGGGCCTACCATGCGCATTGCTGTGTTGATTGGAGAAAAAGAAAAGGGGACATCGGGTTTCCATTTCAATTCGAGTTGTCCGGCTCCAGGCTGAATATCCACTTTTTCAACCCCTGAAATTTTATTAAATTCGCGGACAAGCAGATCTGGGCATGAGTCAGGGCATAAAGCTGCTTGCCAAGTAACGGTAACATTTTGAATTTCAGCCTTTAAGGAAGACGCTGTGTGACTGATTAGCATCACAGCTAAAGCACAGCATAAACGAGAAAGTTTCATCGGAATCCCTCCATTGAGAAATTTTAAATAATTTTGAACTTCGTGTGTATTTTATCTAGACTGCAGCTATGGCGTACCGCAGAGGAAGGAGGCAGGGGATCCTCGTCAATAGATATGGTGCACCCCTGAAAAATCAAAGCATTATCCTGGCTGTAGCCTATTGCGATTCATAAACCAGGCAAAAAATAAATTCCACCAAAAATAAAGGAGATAAACAACAAGGGGGTTGTAAGAAACTCCAGCTAAGAAAGAAGAGGTGGAGGCGGGATATTGCATCTGCAGCTTAAGTCTTGCTACATTAAAGGCAAATGCTCCTTTAAATACCTGGATGTTGTGCTCTGCAGATTGAGATGCGGGAGTTTCTTTGGCCCATTCCACAATTAAGTAGCGGTTCCATCCTTTTTTAAGTTGCTGATGCTGCTCTAAAATATTGGGACTTAATGGTTCATTTAAATGGTCGCGAACAATGACTTCTTCAGAAGGGAATAAGCGGGCCTCAGGCGGGGCGGCTTGTGGATTGAAGTTTTTGTAGGAGTCAAAGGCAAAAGCCAAAGCTAAAAGCGGCAACACCCATGCGACTTGGGCTGCCCCTTCGCGTTTACGCAGCATGAGTAGCGTGAGCACAATCGAAAAGAAAATCCAGGCTTTGGTAAAAGGAGGCGTTTTGAAAGCCAGTAAAAGAAGGGCTTCCTGGCATTTTGCTAAAAAAGAGGTGTTTCCGGCTTTTTGGAGTTGATGGTACGCTGCTAGAATTGCTGTTTTTTCTGCCTCTGGAAGTTGGGCAAATTGGGCATGGTTAAATTGCTGCTGCAAGCGATCGTGTTCCGTGGAAAGTTCAGGCAGGGTTCCCATCACATTTTCAAATAGCGAAAGCTGTACTTTTTGATGAAATAAAGCCCCCATAAATGGGTGCCCGGCATAGATGCAGATGGCAACGAAAGCTAGGCATAGTTGGAGAATGGCCGCTATGCGTTGGGGTGTAGGAAGGAAAGTTCCCGGTGGAAATACTTTTTTGGGTTTACGGAACATTTGCATAGTGTTTTAGTAAGATGAGTGAATAGGTCAATACCAAGTGATTCATGGATTCTATTGTTTATAAAATACGCGCAAATCATTTTTTCATCACATGTTTTCTGCGATAATCGCTATATTTATTTTCACAAAATATTCAACACTCCGAAGGAGAAAACATGCACGTTCAATCAATCAATCTTTGCTGGGTCGTTGTGGCTGATCTTGAGAAGGCGATTCCATTTTATCAACAAAGCTTGGGGTTAAAATTATTGGAATGGAATAAAGCTCATGGATGGGCGGAATTTGAAGGGCATGAGGGCGGATTGCGGTTAGGTGTGGCACAAGCAAGTGATTTCAATCAAGTCGCAGCGGGTTCAAATGCTGTCGTGGCATTAAATGTCGAAAACATTGAAAAAGCCCGCGAAGCCTATTTAAGTAAAGGTGTAATGTGCATGGGGGAGATCATGGAGGTGCCGGGGCATGTTAAACTGTTATTTTGCCAAGATCAGGATGGCAATAAATTTCAATTAGCCCAGCTGCTTTCTTAGAAAACTTCGCAGGGCATGCCTGCGAAGTTTAAGATGTATTATACAATCCTGCGGAAAGATTGCTTTTGGTGGGAATTTGCTTGTCCTCCAAACATATTGAGGAGATCCGGATTTATTTTTCGAGGGGTTGTAGGGGCTGGCGTTTCTTCGTTTTCCTTACTTCCCGGTAAATCAACAGGTTCTTCATTGGCAGATTTTTTTTCTGTGCTGGGGTCTTTAAATTCCCCTTTTTTATTATGACCATATCTTGACCAACCCTCTTTGTCGAACCCATCAACGTCGTATCCGTAAGCATTAAAGCCGTCTTTATCGAAGCCGTATTTATCGAACCCCTCAGCATTAAATCCTTGTTTATTAAACCCTTCTGCATCAAATCCAGCTGAGCTATATCCTTCGGCATCATATGAGATTGGAGTTTCTTCGTCTTCCCACTCGTCTGGATCACAGAAGGCGCCCTCAGCTGCTGCTTCTTTTTCTAGTTTTACTTTTAGCTCAGGTGTGACGGCTGCTTCGATTTCACGAGCTTTTAAATCAGCGAGTTTGAACACTTGGGCGGCTCTAGAATTTTCATCTTCCAGAATCTGCTCAAGGACATTTTTTTTGGGTTCAATAATGACATGGTTAAGCGCTCCACCTTCTTCCATCACTCTCACACGCAGAGGGCGCAGAGGTGTGGGTATCACCAACACAGGGGGTGGGGTAGGTGCGGCTGGTGGTCGCGTATAATCTGAAGAAGCAGGTGTCAATCCATTGGAAAGTGGTGTGATTTGAAAACTTGAATGAAGCTTAGTCCATTCGTCCATATTTAGAATCTTGCCTAAGGGGTTCTGTAGGACTGTACCTTTAAAAAAAGTCATCAGTTTTTGCAAATTGTTCCACTGACTGATAAATTTGTCTTGGTTTTCCAACCTGGGATCTTTTCCTTGAAACGCGATCTCTTTAAAGTGTTTATATTGTATTTGGGCATCTTTTCCATAAAGTCTTTTTAAGGATTCATGGATGATATGATTGCTGATTTTTTGTTTAAAACGAACAAGGTGGACAATACGGTTTGAGATCACTGTAACATAAGAAAGAAGGTTCCATTTATTAGCAGGAAGTAGAAGTTTATGCAGGGATTTAGGTTCATTTTGATTAAGATGGTATCTTTTTTCAAGCTGCCCGATGTCAAAGCATTCAGATACGGAATTAGACATAGCGAATCCTTATCATAATTAATTTCATTAGCAATCATTTTACGGCCTAAGATTTATTTTAAAAGACTTTAAGGCCGGTTTAAAGCTGATTCAGTCTAGCATTGTTCACAAATTAAAAACAGTCTTTTGATTATAAGGATGATTTCTCTTTTACTTGATTGGGAGATTTCTCGCTTGTTTTGCGATCTTCGCACCTTCTATCTCAAAGGGCTTGTACCATTCATTTCGAAAAAAAATCACAAATCTAAGAAGATAAACTCCCTTCAAATCTTATAGAAAGAGATCCTTAATTCAGATTTTTAGAAAATCTAACCAGATAGCAGATTTTTATTGTCAAGCGCAAGGCGAAACCGTAGAATTTAATCTTCAGGTGTAGTTTTTCTATGAAGAAATTTGCGCCTCGCGTAACGTTGCAACATATCTAAGGAGACGTACATGCACGAATCTGTTTTCGCGTCGGGATTCAGAACTTTTTTAATTTCTTTTTTTAAAATATTTGGAATTATTTTAGGGGTTCTACTGGCTATTTCTCTTTTTTCTTACTTTTCAGGAGGTTCTGAGAAGGAAGTGCAGCAAGAGTATTCCTTGGAAATTGCGCCCAATAGTAAAGGGGTCCGGAAAGCACTCTCTAAAACCGCCCCTGTAATTTTGGTGCTTCCGATTAGCGGAGTGATTGGAGGTGAAGTTCTCAACGCCAAAAATATGGAGCAGCAGCTCATTGAATCGCGGGAAGGGAGCTTAGCTGGTGATCGCGTGAAAGCCATCTTTTTGGAAATGAATACTCCAGGCGGTACTGTTTTCGATGCTGATGTGATCTATCGGGCGCTCAAAGCTTATAAAGAACAATATAAAGTTCCCGTATACGCCTTTGTTGATGGGCTCTGCGCTTCGGGAGGGATGTACGTGGCGGCCGCGGCGGATAAGGTCTATGCGAGTGATGTCAGCTTGATTGGAAGCATTGGAGTTATTTCTTCAGCGTATCTAAACCTCTACCAACTGCTTGAAAAGGTGGGGGTCCAGACTCTAACCTTATACGCGGGTAAAGGAAAAGATGAACTGAATCCTTTACGCCCCTGGAAACCAGGTGAAGAGGAGCAAATGCAAGCCTTAATCGATTATTATTACAAACATTTTGTCGAGGTGGTCACCTCAAATCGCCCGCAAGTAGACAAGGAAAAGCTTATTAAAGACTATGGGGCTGAAATTTTTGCAGCGCCTGAAGCTTTTAAAATCGGTTTAATTGATGGGAACGGATATTCGCGTTCCATGGCTTTAAACGAATTGCTTAAGCAGATTGGTATTGAAGATGATTTCTATCAAGTCATGAGATTTGAAGGAAAAAGTTGGTTTTCACAGATTTTTAACAGCCATAATCCATTGCTGGGGGGGAAAATTCAGTACGAACTCAAGCTTCCTGCTGAAATGGATTATCATTTTGCTAATCAACCCCTTTATCTCTATCGTCCCGATTCCAAATAGAAGATTTGCATGAGGTCCAGTTTTCCTGGCGGAAAATTGGCTTGTGCGTAAATTCAGTTTCTCAAATTCTCTAGGGCATGTTACCCTAGAGAATTCACCAATGGTTTAACTATGCACACTCTATACGTTCTCGATGCTTCTGGTTTTTTATATCGCTCTTACTTTGCAATTCGCAATATGACGAATAAGCAAGGGGAGTCTACAAATGCCTTGTATGGCTTTATCCGTTCGGTGCTAAAAGTCTTTAAGGATTTTAACCCAGAGCATATTGTTTCTGTGTTCGATGGACCTAATAACGCAAAAAAACGTATTGCCCTCTACCCTCAATATAAAGCACATCGTTCGGCTATGCCCCCAGACTTGCGCTATCAGATTGAGTGGGCGCAGGAATTTTGTTCTTTAATCGGCATCCCATTCTTGTCTATTCCAGAAGTGGAAGCAGACGACACCATGGGAAGTGTGGCGAAATGGGCGGAAAAAATGGGGGCGGCCGTTTACCTCTGCACGAGCGACAAAGATATGGCTCAGTTGGTCAATGCACGTGTTTTTTTGCTGAATACGCATAAAGAAAATACGATCCAAGGGCCTGCTGAAATTGAAAAAGAATGGGGCGTTTTGCCAAGTCAGATGATTGATTTGTTAGCGATGACAGGGGATGCTTCCGACAACGTTCCAGGTTTGGCTGGATTCGGAGAAAAGACCTCCGCGGCACTTCTTAGGCAATTTGGGTCGCTTGATTACATTTTGGCTCATCCCGATGAGATCCCTGGAGCCAAGAAGCAAGAAATCCTCAAAACCCAGGCAGATATAGCGCGCATTAGTCGGGATTTAGTGACTGTTGACCTTCACGTGGAAATCCCGCGGGAAGTAGCTTTTTACAGTAAAAAAGGCCCTGCGTTAGACCCTTTAAAGATATTCTATACCAGAATGAATTTTAACTCGCTTCTGCGTGAACTAGAGGTCAACCCTACCCAAGAACAGATGTTGACGCCTGTGGAAAAGGAAGTCGTGGATTATCTTATTGTGGATGATAAGACAAGTTTAGAAGGATTAATGGCTGAGCTTTCTAAGCACAACGAGATCTGTTTTGCAACATTGACGACCGACGCCCTGCCGATGAAAGGAGAGCTCGTGGGGATTGGTTTTGGGGTTTGCCCTAAAAAAGCTTGGTATATCCCGTTGAATGGCTCTTTAGGTGCGCAGCAAGTGTTGGAAGCGGTCAGACCCCTTTTGGAAAATCCCGCCCTTCATTTCTATGGACACAATGTCAAATTTCATTGGCATGTGCTGCAAAATTATGGAATCAATGTGGCTGCATTATCTTTCGATACCATTCTTGCTTCCTATATTTTAAATGCTCAAGGTCGACAGCATTCCCTGGATGCTCTTTTTCTGGATAATTTTGGCAAAGTAAAAACTTCCCTCCCTGGCTTATTGGGCAAAGGTAAAAACATTTTAAGTATGAAGCAGGTTCCTTTGGAGTCTGCGGCCCAGTATTGTTGTGAAGAAGTTGACTATACGTGCCGTTTAAAAGCCGTGTTAGGGAAAGAGTTGCTTGAACGTAATTTAATGCCAGTGTTTAAAGAGATAGAATTGCCGCTTTCACGTGTTTTAGCCAAAATGGAGCGCAAGGGGATCTATGTGAATGTGGCGTACATCAATCAGCTTTCTAAAGAATTAGCTCAAGATTTGGAAAAGCTGCAAAAAGAGATCTTTTCAATGGCAGGGGAGGAGTTTAATCTAAATTCTCCTAAACAAGTTAGCGAACTCTTGTTTACCAAAATGGGGATTTCACCCCCCAAGAAAACAGCTACCGGACATTCTACCAGCGCGGAAGTGCTCGAATTTCTTAAAAATGAACATCCCCTGGCAGGTAAAATTCTCGAATATCGACTCATGGAAAAGTTGCGTTCTACCTATGTAGATGCTTTGCCGGGTCAGATTGATGCGCGTACGCAACGCATTCATACAACCTTCAATCAATCTGTCGCCGCCACCGGGCGTCTTTCTTCGCAAGATCCCAATTTGCAGAACATTCCGATCCGTACCGAAGCCGGACGCAAAATTCGCGCTGCCTTTTGTCCGCAGCTCCCTGACTGGAGTTTTCTTTCCGCAGACTATTCGCAAATCGAATTGCGCTTGTTGGCCCATCTCAGTCAGGATCCTGTGCTAATCGCAGCCTTTCGTAACAATGAAGATATCCATACCTTCACCGCGGCTTCGATGTTTGGGATAGATTTAGACCAAGTCACCCAAGAGCAAAGATATCAGGCTAAAGCGATTAATTTCGGTATTGTTTACGGACAGCAAGCCTTTGGCTTGGCGCGGGAACTGAATATCGAAGTCAAACAAGCTGCGGCTTTCATCGAGATGTACTTCAAAAGATACCATAAAGTGAAAGAATATATTGAATTAAGCAAAGAAAATGCACGTATGACGGGCAAGGCTGTTACCTTGACTGGAAGGGAAAGAGCCATTCCCGAAATTCATAACAAAAATATGCAGATCCGATCAGCAGCAGAAAGATTGGCTATCAACACGCCTCTGCAGGGCACTGCCGCCGATCTCATTAAGCTAGCGATGCTGAAAATGGATGAAGAACTCATGGCTGCTAAGACGCGAGGATTTATGATTCTACAGATTCACGATGAACTCATTTTTGAGGTTCCGGATGCTGAAATCCCTTTCTTTTTAAAATTGGTTCCAGAAGTTATGCAAGGGGTGATGAAGCTCGATGTTCCATTAATAGTTGATATCAGTGTTGGCAAAAATTGGAAAGAATGTTAAAGTTAAAGAAAATAGCTGTAACAGGCGGTCTTTCTTCTGGCAAGTCTTCGGTTTGCCGTTTCTTTAAGGACCTTGGCGCGTATGTAATCAGCGCTGATGTAGTAGCCCATCAACTTCTATCTCCCGAAACAAGCCCAGGCAAAAAAGTGATTGATCTTCTCGGGCAGGAGATTCTAGTTGACCGCCAGATCGACCGCTCTAAAGTCGCACAAAAGGTTTTTAATCATCCGTCGTTATTAAAATCACTTGAAAAAATTTTACACCCAGCCATCTGGGAAGAAATTGAGAACTGTTACCAGGCAGCATGTCTGGCAAACACCTACTCACTTTTTATTGCAGAAATCCCCTTGCTTTTTGAAGCAAAAAAAGAAAGTGAGTATGAAGTAACAATTGCGGTACTTGCTGATCCAGTTGTTTCACGGCAGCGTTTTGTGGGTGCAACAGGTCTAGATGCCGAAGCCTATGAAAAACGCTTGGCACAGCAACTGTCTCCGATTAGTAAAGCTCAGAAAGCTGATTACGTTATCATCAACAATGGGAAATTAGCTGATTTGCAAGAGACGGTAACTATGATTTATGATCAATTAATTCAATAACCTTTCACTTAGGAGTCTGATTCTTTCATGAATCTTGAAAATACGCATGAAGAAAGCTCGTCTAACGAGGAGACCACCACTTCCGAAAAAATGCTGGAGTCTCAGTCGCCGGGCGACTCTTCAAAAGAACAAGAGCAAATCGTAGGAGAAATTACGCGAATTGCTGATATCCAACGCATGAACATTGATCAACTCAATCAATATGGCAAAAAAATAGGGCTAAAGCACTTAGGTTCGTTGACTAAATCTCAGATGGTTTTCGAAATCGTTAAGGCAATTTCTGAAAATCCCAACGAAATTCTTTATGGCGAAGGTGTTTTAGAAGTTCTTCCGGACGGATTTGGATTTCTGCGATCCCCAAACTACAACTATCTTCCTTCAGCTGAGGATATCTATGTCTCACCCGCGCAAATTCGCCGTTTCGACTTGAAAAAAGGGGATACAGTTTGCGGCACCATTCGCCCTCCAAAAGATAAAGAAAAATATTTTGCGTTGCTGAAAGTAGATAAGATTAACGGCAAATCCCCTGAAAAAGCTAAAGAACGCATTTTATTCGAAAACCTGACTCCCTTGTATCCGAATGAACGCATCGTCATGGAGACAACGCGTGATAAGCTTTCGACGCGTGTATTAGACCTTGCGGCGCCTATTGGAAAAGGGCAGCGCGGCTTAATCGTGGCCCCGCCTCGTTCCGGCAAAACCATGATTTTGCAGAGCATTGCCAATTCAATCGCGACGAATAATCCAGAGATTGTCCTTATCGTCTTGCTGATTGACGAGCGCCCGGAAGAAGTCACAGACATGCAGCGCATCGTTGTAGGAGAAGTCATTTCTTCTACGTTTGATGAACCGCCTGAAAGACACGTACAAGTGGCTGAAATGGCCATTGAGAAGGCGCGTAGACTTGTCGAGCATGGACGCGATGTCGTTATTTTATTGGATTCTATTACCCGGTTGGCGCGCGCTTACAACACCATTCAGCCGCATTCAGGGAAGATCTTAACCGGTGGTATTGACGCGAATGCGCTCCATAAGCCAAAACGCTTCTTTGGAGCTGCACGGAATATCGAGCAAGGCGGCTCGCTGACAATTATCGCTACAGCTTTAATTGACACGGGTTCACGCATGGACGAGGTCATCTTTGAGGAATTCAAAGGGACTGGTAACATGGAGCTTGTCTTAGATCGCCGATTAGCAGATCGCCGCATCTATCCTGCCATTGACTTGATCAAGAGTGGAACTCGAAAAGAAGAGCTGCTTTATCATCCAAACGAACTCGAGAAAATCTATTTGCTGAGACAAGCTGTGGCTGATCTGGCATCGGTCGATGCGATGAACTTGTTGCTTGGAAGATTGAAAAAAACCAATAGCAACGTCGAATTCTTGCTCTCCATGAAAGATTAGGCTTTGTGCACAACTCGCAATGACTATAATGCTCTATCTGAACAGATAGAGCATTTCTCTAAAATCCTTGATTTGTTACCCTCAATCGAATACATAATAAATTATTAACTCTTCAGAACAAAGGAATGTCATGCGTTTGCTTTTAATTTTAGGATTAAGTTGTTCTTTAGTTGTGGGCTCATGGTGGTTCTGGAATCACAATGAAGACGTGCGAGCCTTAATTAATCAATACATTGAAAATGGCGAAATTTTAACTTTAGAGGCACGTTTTACACCACAGCAGATCATGGAGTTGCATCAAGACGAACTTTTAGGGAAAGACCAGCGAGCATATAAAGAACCTTTATTGAAATTTCACCCGCATCTTTTCTTAGAAGTGAAATATACTCAGCCCGATAAAAAATCGCGCGAAGGGGTGGTGTTGTGGAGCTTAGTGGAAGGGGAAATGGTCTTGAATACTCAGACTTGGGAAAAAACCCATGGATTTGAGGACTCGATCAATGCAGGGGCTTCACGCGAAGATTTTAAAATCATGAACGCATTAGCTCAGAATCGGGGCATCATGAGCCGCGAAAAGCTGCGTCAGGTGCTAAATCTCGAAGAGGCGTTGATCGAACCGTGGATTGATAGCACGCGCCAGAAGCACCTTGTCATTCAACGTGGCAATGATTTGCAGCTGCATTTTCAGAACCCTAAAATTTTGGTGGTTCCGCAAACTAAAATCTTTCAAAAGTTGGTAACAAAACCTTACGACCACACACAGCGGGTGAGTCGAAAATATAGCCAACGGCAGATTGAAAGAATTGCCTATGCGGCTTTTGGGCAAGATTTTGCCATTCGCACAGCCAAAGAAGTGTACTTGCCGGTGTATCTGATCGAAGTGGCGAACCCAGATGGTTCCGTGATGACATCTTACTGGAATGCGGTTACAGGTCAACAATTGATCTCACCCTACTTAGCAGGGGCGGCTTAGGAAGAGGAAGCGGGATGTGGATCTGAATGCTAGGGGCGCCCTATTACCCAAAACTTAGTGTGCAAACATCTTGCCCATCCTGTCGCTTGCGATCATGCGCATCCTGTTCAAAAATCGATGATATTTGAAAAAAACAGGATAATAGGATCGCAAGCGGCAGGATGGGCAAGATGTTTGCACACTAAGTTTTGAGTAATAGAGTGTTCAGGATATAGGATGAAAAGGCAGCTTGCTTCTATCTTTGTTTATCCTAAATCAAGTCAGCCTCAAAGTCTAGGTTGTGACTAAACTAATGAATCAACTTTCTTGATAATCGCTTCCACCAGAGGGGCGATGCCTAATTTTTCAGTGGCTGAGATCTCAAATAGTGTATCTTCGCCTAGGGCGTATTGCTTTTTAAAGTCTTGGATATGTTCTTCAGCTTCCAGTGTGTCGATTTTATTCAATACGACGAGAAAAGGTCTTTCTAAGAGATCTGGGTTGAAGGCTTTTAGCTCTTGTCTGAGCACGCGGTAGTCATCAGATGGATTACGCCCATCAATTCCCGAAGCATCGAGAATGAAAAGGAGGAGTTTGGTGCGTTCAATATGGCGTAAAAATTCAAAGCCTAGCCCTTTATTGGCGTGGGCATTTTCAATGATTCCTGGAATATCAGCGATAAAAATGCGTGTATAGTTCTGAAGTTGGATGTAGCCAATATTTGGATGTAGTGTCGTAAATGGATAAGGTGCAATTTTTACTCTCACATGTGTGAGGGCTGAAATTAGCGTTGATTTGCCAGCGTTAGGGTAGCCAACGAGGCCGACGTCTGCAATAAGCTTAAGCTCGAGTTCGACTTGGCAAGCTTCACCTGGTTGTCCGTCTGTGCTGAAATTGGGAGCGCGGTTGGTAGGTGTCTTAAAGCTATCATTTCCACGGCCGCCTTTGCCGCCTTGGCAAAGCACAACAATCTGTCCGTCTTCTTTAAGGTCGTGTAAAACCTCGCCGGTTTTACTGTCTTTGATAAGGGTGCCGCAGGGGACTTTCAAAATCAAATCTTTTCCGTTGCGTCCTTTTTGACAGTTAGGGCCGCCTTGTACGCCGTTTTCGGCTTTTAAAATGCGGCGATTGCGAAACCAGTCTAAGGAAGACAGTTGGATGTCTGCTTGCAGGGTAACTGAGCCACCCTTGCCGCCGTTCCCACCGGTTGGGCCGCCTTTAGGGATGTATTTTTCACGCCGCCAAGCAACGACGCCATTGCCGCCTTTACCTGCTGAAATGTCTACAACAACGCGATCAAAAAACATATAAATGGGTTTCCGTACAAGTTCAAATCTGGCTAGATATAACAGTTATTTGCTATCAAGCGCATTTTTGAAGGGGTGAAAAATAAATTATGAGGAAGACTGTGAGGATAAGCCCTCCAGGGAGGGCTTTAATCGAATTGCTAAACGCCTGTTTCGATAGAAACAAAGGTTCTATAGGTTTTGCGAAATTTGACAATTCCATCAACCAGAGCAAATAGCGAGTCGTCTTTGGCACGACCTACGTTTTTGGCCGGGTGCCATTTTGTTCCTCTTTGTCTAACTAAAATGCTGCCTGCTTTCACAAGCTGTCCAGAGCCGACTTTGATGCCAAGGCGCTGCGCATGAGAATCACGTCCGTTTCTAGTAGAGCCTTGTCCTTTCTTATGTGCCATGATATCCTCCCTTAAACTGCAGCGATTTCGGTAATACGAACGCGTGCATATTGTTGTCTATGGCCAATCTTTCTTCGTTGATTCTGGCGAGGTTTATACTTTACGCTGACAATTTTCTCGCCGTAAACGACTTCAAGGTATTCCCCTTTGACCACAAAGTTGGTCACGCTTGGTTGTCCTACAGTGATGGAAGTGCCATCGCTCACGAGTAGAATCTCTTTGAACTCCACGATACTTCCTAGGTCAGCTTCGAGTAATTCAACATCGATTGTTGCATCTTTAGCAACTCGATATTGTTTACCGCCGGTCTTAATAATAGCGTACATTTTGATCTCCCTAACACTCGATCTTCATTAAGATGCTCATTTACATAAAATGTGTAAGCGAGCTTTTTTTAACCTGGACTTTGGGTTTGCCTATTTAATTTTCGTCTAGGCCCCGAAAAGTAACTGCTTCTGCGAATCTCTTTTGAAAAAGAGAAAAGTCTTTTCTAGGTATCAAGTAGATAGACTCAAAGCTCAGGTTTTTAAACATAATGCTAAACTATAGCTTAAATCTCGTTTGAAATCAATCATAAAATCGGGATAATCAGAATCAAAGATTTTAAACTGAGACTTCCTATGAATATTGTTCTTTTACAGAGTGCTCTGACTGTTCAGGAGATAGAACAATTAATTGAAGAATTTCCCCATTTCCTTTTTTTGTCGTTCACGCATGCAACATATAAAAACTTAAGCAAGGAAGATTGGGCGAAAGTTGAAATCCTCTATGGAAATCGGCTGACCGAGTATGAATTCTCCTTAGCTCATCAGCTGCGATGGATTCATTCTCCCACAGATCAATTAAATCGTTTATGCTTGGATCTAATTGAAAAGCAAGGAAAAGTGCAGATCACAATTGGGAAAGAGGAAAATCTCGTGCAGTTGGGGGAGTATATGTTTGCCGGGATTTTAGCTTTTGCCAAAAATTTGTTTCAGTGGAAAGAGATGATGCAATCGCCTGCAACAATCTGGGATTCACAATGGCGCGATCGCATGTGGAGTTTGCAAGGGAAAAAATTTCTGCAAGTGGGATTAGGGAATGTGGGGACAGAGCTGGCGAGGCGTGCCAGACAATTTGGGATGACAGTGTGGGGAATGCAACCGCGTGCTTCTTTTAATCCCCATTGTCAAAAAACCTTTGCGTTGGAAGAATTTCAACGAATTCTTCCTGAAGTCGATATTGTCAGTATTTGTTTGCCTAAAAGCCCGGCCTTTGAAGAGTGGTTTGGCGTCGAGGAGTTGAATTTAATGAAAAATGAAGCGATCCTTGCGGTGGTGGGGTCATATAAAATCTTTGTAGAAAATGTACTTGTTTCTATGAAGCACACCCAAAAATTACGCGGCCTTTTGCTGGATGCTTCTTATCAAGCCCCCATACCACAAGGGTCCTTGTTATGGACGCTTCCTAACGCGCTCATCACACCTGAAGTAGGGGCTCGCCCCAAAGCCAAGTCCACACAATCGTATCGTACCTTCCGCTATAATTTGCGCCAGTATGTGCATGGAAATTCGAATGCCATGACCAATCGCATCGACCAGAATAGGATGCTATGGGATTTCTGAAGTGCAAGCGCATTTAACTTAGGTTTTTTGGTTTAGTTCCTTCTATTCTCTGTAATCAGGCTTTAGGGTCTCAGCCTGAGAAACTGCTCTGATATGAAAGAGAAGCTTCTCGATCGAGATCTTATCTGTCATATGGAGCAGAAGCCATCGGCGTGGTTGGAAATCCTTTGAAATCTCTGGAAAATGCTCGAGCAACTCTTTTAGTTCATCCATTTTGATCCAGTCCTTCCCTACAACAGGGTTTAAATAAGGACTGGATGAAACATTCTGATACACATGATCAATATAGGTGATAGGTTCTTTTGGATTCCACACTAGTGTCGGGACATCCATACTCCAAGCTTCTGCCAGAGCAATGCCTTGACTTTCCGAGCAGGAAATGAAAACGGCAAATCGGCAGTTTTCTAAAGACTCTTTGTATTGCGCCTGTGTATGGTTGCCGTAGGTGAGTGAGATCACCTGATAGCCTTGGTTTTCCAGGCATGCTTGGGCTTGGTCACAAACATCGCTGTTTGTTTTTCGGTATAACAAGACCTGGTTAGATGTCTTTTGTTTAAAAGGCAGGGAAGGCTTCCAATATGTTTCATCTACCCCTGAAAACCATAAACGCGTATGCCGGCGCATTGCAGGGCTAAAGCGGAAAAAATTATCTCGGACCCATTCACAATTGGCGAGATAGGCGTCAATCAGCGGCCAGGTTAAAAAGGCGTCAAATTCTGTGCTGGAAGCCGCTACGTTAGGACCAACGAGTAAAGTGTTAATGCGCTGTTCTTGTTTCAACTGATAAGCTTGCAGGGCAGCTTCGATATTAGCCAGTACTAGCACATTCTCTTTAACATCACTAAAGTTGTCGGGATTGATATTAAAATTGCGGTGGATTTTTGCGAGACCTCTCCGTGCACTATTGACGACAGCTGGATGCTCCCATCCCTGTGGACCACCTACGGGTTTGCTTAAAACGGTTAGCGGAAGAAATACGAAACTATGCAGCGTGGATAAATCAATGTCTTGCAATTTCCAAACTGCCAAATAGTGTTCATTAGCATTCCCTTCGGCAAATTGCATACATGGCTTAGGAAACAAAAAGGGATAAGCCTCTAAATTGATTTGTCTTTTAAGTCCGGTCGCCGTTTCTGTGTTAGCGGTAAGGTGCGGATAAGTGGTGGTGCATAAGTACTCGCATCCACTCGCTTTCAGCTTCTCGAGGGTTGCGAAAATGTCAAAGTAAGAAAAGTAGTCCAGGCAATCTCGGCATAAAAGCAGATCTCCTTTTGGAAGTATTTCTTCTGTAATATCCAGAGTTTGAAAATGTACAGGGCTGCTTTCAAAATAAATGCGATTGTTTGCGATCAAAGCATCGACGATATCCACCCCTACATAATTCACTGTGGATATCAAAGGCTGCAGCCAACGTGCATCGCCGCAGCCCGCGTCAACAACGTGTTTAACTTGCAGGATTTTGCAAATTTGTTGTAAGTGAGCGAGCGTTTTAGCTTGAGGTGCATAGTGGCTGTTTAGAGGCTGCGTATTCTCTTCAGTAAATATTTCTTTTAGTGTGGTTTGGGGGTCAGCATAAACCCACGCACAAAAACTAAAAAAGAAAACGCAGCCTACCCCTAGAGTTTGTTTAAAATTCATAAGGATTTAACTTTTTTCCCCAAGATAAAAAATAAATGTTCCTGGAGTGCAGGGATCTTTATATTCAAAATACTTCAAAGTTTTTACGCCTAATTTTTCATAAAGTTTGACGTAATCGATGCCTTGATAATTAATGGGAGACATCGATGCGGGCTTAACAATTGTCATGTCATACCACTCTGTGCCAAAATTTTTGTTCTCCACATGGATGATGTATTTTTTACTTAAGCGGGCGATTTCCATGGCTGACTGAACTGCAGGTATAAAAGGAATGTGCATCATGACTGTGCAAGTGAATACAAGATCAAAAGTATCTGCTGGAATGGAGTGCAAATCAGGCAGAGCTCCTTTAAGGATTGTTGCAGGGACTGAAATATTTGGTAGAATCACATGCGGACGCGTGTGAAAATTTTCTTCCATTTGCTGCAGATGGCGCGAATTATGCTCAATACAGGTAATCGCCAGATGTGGGTTTTCAGCATAAATGTATTTACAGATCTTGCCTGCTCCTGCTCCAATCTCACAAACTGAAGTAAGATTCAGTTCTTTGATCGCATCTAAAATAAGTTGATTGTTGACATGCAAATTAGGATATTGCGGGTAAAAATAATCGTCGACCCATTGTTCCAACTTCGGCATCGATTCATAGTTGGATTCGTTTTGCAAAGCTTGATTGTATAAATGGATTTCTTGCTGGACATCACACAAAGATGAAACATCGTCATGGCGCAAATTACATTTCAGTAAGTCGTTAAAATGGACATCCGAGGCAAACAATACGGAATTGGTGATAAAAAAACCTACTATTAGGTTACGTGCAAAAGTCATGGCCCCTCCTTTTTTTTCTGAAGGATATGTAAACAAAATGTTTATTTCAATTGTTTATACACAGATGTGCGATAGAAACCAGTTGATTTATCTAATGAAGTTGTTATGATTAATCGTTACTCCTTAACAAAAGTGAAAAAAATGGACGGGTTTCCAGTAATAAAGCAAATAAACTTTCTTAGAGAGGAATGCTATAAAAATTCTCATGCAAAGCAAAGTACATTAAAGGCCAAATCTCACAATTGGATCGGTCATAAGGCATTATCAGCCATAGCAATTCCAGCTAATTTACTTGGCATGGGAGTGGGAGCTGTCGGAGCTGTTGTGTCTGGATGTACATTAGGAGCCATAAAAGTCGCTACTTTCGCAGCAACTGTGGGCAACGTAAAGCCTAAATTTCCTTCTGGGTTTGTATGGTGTGCAGAAGGCTCTCGAGTTTCTCTGCAACATTTACTGTTTAATGGCGGCGAACTGATTCATGACATCGCTCAAGTGGTTGAGAAAACGACTGTGAAAATATATAAAGGCACGCGCTGGATGATGAAAACACTATATATTGATAAGGCGGCTAAAATATTTTTTTGTCAAATAGGGAAGGTTATAAAATTTGTAGAGAAAAAAATAGCCCCCGTTTTTAAATTTTTTGCTAAAAAGATCGCATTTGTTGCAGAAAAAGTGGCTCATGCTATTGAAAAAGTGGTGTGTTTTATCAGTAAAAGAATAAGCCAAGGATGGCAAATAGCCCTAGAAGCGGAGAAAGGGCATCCATTTAAGCGAGAAACCCCTCCTTTTCTTAATTTTATCAATAAGCCCACCAAAAACAATAGAATTGATTTTGAGTCTGAAGGTCGTTCCTGGAAAAAAATCTTTAACCACACTCTTCTTTCCGGGCCTAATATTTTACTAAATGGGGTCACTGCAATCGGTGCCAGTCTGGCTTTAGCTCCATTAACTTTGGTCTTTACAGGTAAGGCAATTCTTTATGCTGCGACCAATATGAATATTCCAGTCCCCACTTACATCAACAAGGTTTTTCAAGCCGCTATTTATTCCACCGGGAATGTTTTTCTGGATTTTGGAAATGATGTTGCAGATGGGGCCGTGACTGTTTTTAAAACGAGTAAGGCCTTAGGAATTCATAAAGCGATGACAACCGCGCTGGGCGTTATCCTATATATTCCCGAAGCCATTTTTTCTTAGGGGAAAATTGTAAGCGCACATTTGCTTCTGACGGCAGACAGCGTTTACTAAAATGTTCAATCATCCGTTTTAGAACTGTCGTTCTAGCGCACAATGTCATTTAAATGGTCCCTAGAACTCTTAGATGGCTTTAAAAGGTGCATCCCAACCTTTCCCCAAGCCATTTTTGGGGGCATGAGGAGTCTGACCATCTAAGCGGCAAATGGATTCGCTTTCTCTTGAATTTTCGGTATAGAATCGATGATTTATAGATGAGATTCTTCGGCTGATGAAAAACCTTTTTGGATTAAGATTTTTTTTTGCTATGTTCTAGATCATGAGAAAGTATTTAGTTTCGACAATTTCCAAAACAAAATATCCATTCGAAAGATTAGACGAATGTGCTGAGAATGGTGAATCTCTCGAAGTGAAGATAGAGGGGCTCGACTCAGCCACTCCCAAAAATGGCCCAACGATTTGGCATCGCTTTAGAGATTTTTTACCATTCGATAACTTGAATCTCTCTTTTTCTTTAGGAGAAAATTCTACACCGCTCCTAGAATCGAAAAAATTAGCAGAGTATGTAGGCCTGAATTCCCTCCTCTTGAAAAATGAGACTCTTAATCCGACATGGAGTTTCAAAGACCGCGGCTCTTTTCCCTGTATTTTAATGGCTAAGGAATTTGGAGAGCATTTTGTTGCCACAATCTCAACAGGCAACATGGGGGCTTCATTAGCTGCTTATGGCGCTCGCTCTGGCATAAAACCGATTATTTTCATCCCCATTTTTTGTCCCGAAGAGAAAATCCGATCTATGGCAATCCATGGAGCAACTATTTTTAAAGTCGATGCTTCGGATTTTGGGGAGATGAAAAAGAAAATCTTAGGTTTAGCCGATACACTTAAATTGCGAATTGTCTCTGGGAATGGCCCCATTCGCGTAGAGGGGTATAAGTTCTGCTCGTTTGAATTATTTGAGCAGCTTAACGGAAAAATTCCTGATTTTATAGCTGTACCGACTTCTGCCTGTGGTCACATCCGCGGTTTGTTCAAAGGTTTTTCCGAATTACTCGAAGCAAAGCTTATCGATAAACTCCCTCGCATGATCATTGTTCAGGCCGCAAACAACAGTCCTCTTGTCTCCGCTTTTAAGCAGGGCAAGCAGAAACCCATCCCTTTTTCCAATGTTCACACAATTGCCAAAGCCATTACGACCGGCAATCCAATGGGTGGTGATGAAATTCTTCATAAAGCTTACAAACACAATTGGCTAGCTGAAGATGTCACAGAAGAAGAAATACTAATCGGACAACGTCTTTTAGGTCAGGCAGGTTTTTTTGTTGAGCCTTCATCAGCAACTTCCCTGATTGCAATAAAGAAGCTGCGTGAAGCAAGTAAAATCAAACAGCATGAGTCCGTAGTCCTTATGCTAACAGGTTCGGGACTAAAAGATTCTGAAGTCTTTCAGCATCATCCACTCAACTTAATTCTCTCGAATATCTCCCAAGTCGAGGCAGATCTCTCTAAGGTGCTTGCCAATTCCTTTTGAACACTTCAAAAGTGAAACTTAGAAATTTTTAATCTCAACTTTTCAAGATGGGAATTATCGAACCGGCGACACAAGGATTTCCAGTATTTAGAAAATACTTCCACGCAATACCTTAGACGATCTTAAATCATCTAAAGACGCAAGGCTCCGAAATGAATAAAAATTAGAGCAGTTTAAAAAACTAAACTTTATATTCAAAATAAAATGAATTTTCCTTTTTTGACTTTCCTGTAGCTGCTGCCGATAACAATGATGGCACTGGTCTTCCCGTTATTTACAGGATTGATTAGAGAGTGGGGGATTTGAAGACATTTCAGTGGTTAAAAGCATGCGTATATTTTTCAGTTTTCTCTTCCCTCTACTTAGTATTTTTCTCCCTTTATCTGCCTTGCGGATTCCTATTGAGTTAGAGGTTGCGCTTACAAAGCAACAGCGTGCATGGGGACTGATGCAACGGACTTACTTACCTGAAAACCAAGGGATGATATTTTATTATTCAAAAAGTCTCTGGATGTTTAATACATGGATCGATCTTTCTGCAGCATTTTTAGATAAACGAGGAGTTATTCTTGAAATCGCAGAGCTAAAATCTTATCCCGAAATGATGGATGTGAACAGGCCTGTAAATCAATTAAGTGATATGAGGAAATACCCTCCAAATGACAAGGTCTACCTCTTTTTTTTGCAAAAAATTAAGCATTACCCCCGAGGTGCACGCTATGCTATAGAAATGAACAAAGGGTGGTTTGCAAAGCATGGGGTAAAACCTGGCGACAGGGTCATTTGGAACTTGCAGTCTCCGCAAGCCTATGTAGAGTTGCTTAATTAGCAAGGTCGGATATTTACGTAAAGTGGCCAGAAGAGGGTCAATAAGATATGCAAAGCATTTCTATTCCATATCAAGACGAACAAACTAATCTTGAGGGGTTTGTCGCCTACCAGCCTGGAACAAAACATCCTTTAGTTATTCTCTGGCATGCCTGGAAAGGGCGAGACGTAAATTTTATTGAGCAGTTCCCTCAGGCTTGTAAGAAAATGTGATCAATATTTCTTACATAGAACGGATCCTATTTATTTATGATTAAATGCTTAAGTAAAAATGGAAATGATCCTTGCATTTGTAAGAAAAACATGTCAGTATTTCTTACATAAAGAACAATCAAAAGAATCCAAGTAGCATAGATTATCAAATACTTAAAGCCATAAGCAGCCTTGGGCATGGTGCTGTATTTGTTCCAACAGATTTTTTAGGCTTTGGTAGTCGGCAAGCGGTCGACATCGTTCTCCATCGACTAGTTCGAAAAGGAACCATTCGCCGCCTCGCAAGGGGAATATATGATTTTCCTAAAGAACACCCTAAACTTGGAAAACTTCGACCATCTCCAGAAAAGATAGCTGAGGCGTTGGTTGGTAGAGATTGCACACGCATTCAACCAATTGGTGCTTACGCAGCCAATATCCTAGGACTATCCGAACAGGTCCCTGCCAAAGTTGTATTCCTAACAGATGGACCGAGTCGAATAGTAAAAATCGGAACGGCAACCATTCAGCTAAGGAGAACAACTCCCAAAAATATGGCGATGGCAGGACGATTCAGTGGGCTTCTAGTTCAGGCTCTCCGTGAGCAAAGAACATATTAATTCAGAACGAATTGAACATTTAAAACGGACTAATCCACTGGATGCTAGACGAGAACTACTCAAGGATATTCGATTTGCACCGGCATGGATGCATTCTATTTTCAGGAAACTAGCGGAGGAGGCTTAAATGAAAATCGATTTTCTAAAATTACCTGCTGATGAACGACGCCTTTACATTGAGCAAGCTGCTATTCAAAGAAATATCTCCCCAGTAATCGTAGAGAAAGATTTTTTCGTATGTTGGTTGCTTGGTATTCTGTTTGAGTCGCAGTTTGCAGACAGCCTCGTATTTAAAGGAGGTACCTCACTATCAAAGATATTTGGAGCAATCCATCGGTTTTCTGAAGATATTGATCTTTCGCTGTCCCCAGCCTTTCTTGGGCTGCTTGACTCCGCTGCAAATCGCAGTTAGGTAGATAAATGGTGGGAAAAAGCTGAAAAGGCGTGTGAAATCGCTATTCAAACTCAGATGATGTCCATGTTAGAGGCATCAACATTGGGCGTATTGGAAAAAAATGAGCAGGCAAGATTCGAGTTTTTTAAAGACTTCAGACCAAATCACCGGTAATTCTTTTTCACTACCCATCATCGCTGCCACCAAGCCTTGCCTATATCAAGCGTTCTGTAAAACTCGAGTTCGGCTCTCTAACTGATCAGCAACCTACTGGCCGCTATTCAGTACGACCCTGGATTGCTGAAGTTTTTCCTGCAGCATTTTTCGATTGGCAATGTGAAGTCGTAGCTTTAGAGATCGAACGAACTTTCTGGGAAAAGGCTACGATTCTACATGCAGAATATCATCGACCATCTGAAAAACCAAGGAGAGATAGGTTCTCCCGCCATTATGCTGATACTGCGGCACTAGCGAATCATTCGGAGGCAATTAAAGCTATTGATTGTGATGACCTTCGAAACAGAGTTGTTTCATGGAAAAAATCTATTTTTTCGGGACTCGTCGGCAAACTACGCCCAAGCCAAACCCGGCACATTTCACCTTGTTCCTAGAGCTGAAAGACTGCCTGAATTGCGACGTGATTACCAATTGATGCGCGACATGTATCTTAATGAGCCTCGCAGTTTTGATGATAGCCTGAGCATCTTAACCAATCTAGAGCATCGGATTAATCACATAGAGTCAATGAGGGCGATTCTTGAAATGCCATCTATAATTCTTTAAATCCATTCAGGGTCTTCCACTGCTTTTTCTGAAATTGTGTTGCCCGTATTAATAACTGCTTTCGGTTCAAAAAGTAGAACGTATGCTTCTTCATTTGCATATGGCAAATGTTCTACCCCCTTAGGAACGATAAAAAACTCTCCCTCTTTTAAATGAATTTCCTGGTCTCTCATTTTGATATTTAATTGACCCTTCACAACAAGAAAAAACTCATCTTCATCCTTATGAGAATGCCAGACAAATTCGCCTTTGGCCTTAAAAATTTTTACATGAGAGTTATTGGCTTCACCGAGTATTTTGGGGGTCCAGTAAGCATCAAATAATTGAAATTTATCTTTCAGATTTACCTTCTTCATGACTATTCCTATTGGATTATGTTTCAGATAGGCTAGAGGATTATTATGGTCTCGCAGGAAAGCGAAAATCTCTAAAGGTTCTTTGCTGTCGGCTAATGGCTCTTCTTCTTGGACTTTAGCACAGCTTCGATCTCAATTGTTGGAAGTTGCCCTTTTAGCTTTTTAGACAGGTACGAAATAGTTTTTGTTTCATACAGCAGCCTCATGTGCTTGTGATGTCTCGAAGCGCATATTTTGCACTATAATTGTCTTTGCTTTTGCCAATCAACCGCGGACAAATAAAATTGTCCTACCAGCCAATTCAGGCTTAAAATCAACTGCTTTGAGTTCTTAGCAGCATAGCCACTTATGTGTTATCCAATCTGCTTTATGAGGTAAATTCTCAGCAAATCTAAATTTGTACATAACAAAATTTGACCTCATTCTTTGGTTTGTATTTGACCAACTGCGGTCTTGGAGATTTAAGGAAATTAGGTCTTCGGCAAAAATGCGGCACTTGAAGTCAAAAAAAAGCAGAAGAACCGTGAAGGTCTTCTGCTAGAGTGGCCAGAACTGGAATCGAACCAGCGACACAAGGATTTTCAGTCCTCTGCTCTACCGACTGAGCTATCTGGCCGGTATGAAAGAAGAAAACATAGTTCATTTCAGATTATTCTGCAATCACTTAGTTTGCTTTTCTCGTTTTTTTTGTTCCACATAGAGAGATTGCTTGGGATGAGGGACATTTTTTCTGAGATGAATCATATCTTTGAGGATGTTCAATGCTTCGGTTAATTGCATATCTTGAGCATCTGGATCTGATCCCTCACTGAAAGGAATTTCTGTTTTTTTGACTGCTGCAGGAGTTTGCCCCTTCAGAAATTGTTGATATTGAGGATTATTGGCTAAACGTGCGGCGCTATTTCTTCTTAACACTGGGAGCATCGAACGCCAAATATGCACTTTATTCTGCAGGGTAGGTGTATAATACTGTAGATACCAAGGTTTTAAAGAGGTATCAATATCTTCCAATAAATCTTCATATGCTGAGGAAATCTTGTCATGAGTCAATGGATACTCCAAATATTCTTCCCCAATGTTATCGTTCAAAAATTGGCTTGAAACGACAATATCCGCCTTTACACCTTCGATCTGCGGAGTTTTTCCGGATACGGTATAATATTTTCCGACGGTCACTTTAAAGAAAGAAGAGCCTTTATTTTCAGTGACGGTTTGACTTTGGATGGTGCCTTTGCCATACGTTTGCTCATCCCCAATGACCAAAGCTACGCCATAGTCTTGTAAGGCTTGGGCGACAATCTCAGCAGCTGAAGCGGTTGCTTTAGACGTGAGCACAATCAAAGGTCCATTATAATAGCTTTTGCCATCCATATCGCGATAAAAACGTTCTTCGCCATTCGAGTACTTCGAAATGACAATTACACCATTCGTAATAAAAAGACCGGCTACACGCACAGCCTGGCTTAAAAAACCCCCGCTATTTTCGCGTAGATCGAGGATTAAGCCACGCAATGGACCTTGTTTCACAAGTTCTTTTAGGGCATTTCGAACATCGAGCTCACTATTGATGCCATTGATTCCCTGGTAAAAAGAATGAAGAGTAATGACGCCTAAAACACCTTTTTCAAAAGGTTGATAGGCGATTTCCACGCGTCCTTCATTAATCGGGATAGCTTCGCTGCGCAGCGAAAGTTGATAGCTGGAACCTGCATAGTTATTGTCGGCCGTATTGGGCTTTTTCAGCACTAATGAAATCAATGTTCCCGGATTCGATTGAAGCCGCGACATCACTTGATCAAAGGTTTGCAAAGAGACATCCTTGCCGTCGATAGAGACAATCTGATCATCCACTTGGACTACGCCGCTTTTTGAAGCTGGGCTGTCTGGAATAATTTTGGAAATGGTGATCCCATTATCCGTTTCTTGCGGAATTAAACCCACGCCGATGACCCCTTTTTCCAGGCGGACTTTCATATCATAGGCCTCAACAGCATCGTAGAAGGTGGTATGAGCATCAAGACTCCGAGTCAAGGCCTTGAGGATGTGCATGACTAAAAAGTTTTCTTTTTCTTCCTCTGAGAGGGGATGGCCTGAAGCATTCCGCAGCAGGTATTTATTTTCCTTTTCACGCATGCGATTTTCGTAAAAAGCCAATATCGCATTTTCGTTTTTGCGAATTTTAGCAATCCCATGTTGTTCAATTTCATTCCCAATAAAGCGAATCAGCTGGTGTTTGATGCGATTTCTTAATTCACCAGGATTTTGAGAGAAGGGTTTACTAAGGTCGATCTCCTCTCCAAAATTCTTGTCTGCTTTGTATTGTGAGGGGTTTTGATAGAGAAATAATTGCTGAGGTCTTTGAATCAATTCCTGGCGTATTTTGCGTGCGCGCGTGATTGAATTTTGAATGACGGAGTTCAGGCGCATGTAGGCGGCAAAATCATTTTGCGAATATTGTTGCAGAAGTAGGCTTGCTTGGGCATCATTCATGTTCAAAAAAGGGGCAATCTCATTTTGCAGCAGATAAAGGCGTTCGGGATCGAATTGATCGATATAGACTTTTAACGAAGTTTTCAAAATTTGATCTGACATTTGTTTTTGAGAAACATGCTGACGCAGAATCTCTTGCATAACTTTATTGACATCAGCTGTTTTGAGCAGCTCGCGCTCGGCGGAAAAAAGCAGCGAAGTGGTGAAAATTAAAACAAAAAAAAAGGGTTTAAAAACCTGCATAAATCGCTCCAAGAAGTAGAAAGTGTCGATACCCTGGATATAAGTTATTTTTTTAAAAATAACAATATGTATAAACTCTGCTGTACCAGGAAATTCGTTCTGGGATATGCTGGTTTTTTGAGGCTTAAGGATGTGTGTACCATGAATCAAGAAACGTTTGAGCTCGATCATTTTTCCGGGTCTTTGGAAGTTTTGCTCCACCTGATCCAAAAACATGAGGTAGATATCTGCGATATTTCCCTGAAAGAGATTATGAATCAATATGTTGAGCGTTTAGAGCAGCAAGCCGCCACCTCGATTGATCAAGGCTCAGAATTCATGAGTTCGACAGCTTCATTGCTTTGGATGAAGAGTAAAAGTTTGCTCCCGAAACATGAGCAAGTAGAACTTGAAGAAGAATTTCTTGGGGAAGACCCCCACTTTGAAATTATCCATCACCTGGTGGATTATTGCCGATTTAAAGATATCGCCAAAGAACTCTCCGAAAAGGGGGGCCTGCCCCACCTGGCTTTTTCGCGAGGAGGCGAGCCTGTTTCAGACATTAAGAAAAGCCTAGGGATCGCGCACTTATCTTTGAGTGATTTAGCTGCGCTCTTTCAGCAAGCTTTGCAGAAATACTCGGATCAGACTAAGGTCGTTGAAGAAGAAGAGTGGCGCGTTTCGGATAAAATTGCATCGATGCGCAGGCTCATCAAAAATGGGGAGAAAGTGTGCTTGATTGACCTTTTTACGCAAACGCGTTCCAAGGACGAGTTGATTGTGACCTTTTTAGCCATCTTAGAACTCATGAAACTGGGAGAGCTTCTAGTATTCAAAGAGTTAGAAACAAATAATATTATTTTAAGTTCATCATCTACATAAAAAACTATGACTAACGGTATCAATTTATTTGAAATGAAATTTCAAACTGAATCTGAGAGTGAAAGTGAAATTTCTCCCTGCAAGATTCCAGATCACATGGAAAAAGAACAACAAGTGCAGCTGCGTCGCCGTGCCAAGCAGGTCATTGAAGCCCTATTGTTTGCTTCCAACGAAGCCCTATCTTTTAATAAACTCCGAGAGATTATTGAAACGTTTTATCCCATCAAACCACGCACATTGCGGGATATTATCGAACAGCTACAAGAAGAATATCTTTCACAAGGCCGGGCGTTTAGGTTGGAAGAGGTGGAGGCGGGATTTCTGCTGCGCTCTTGCGAAGAATTTGCCCCCTACATCCATATGTTGTTTCGACATAAAAAAACGGAAAAGCTTTCGCATGCAGCTGCTGAAGTGCTTGCGATCATTGCGTATCGGCAGCCGATTACACGGCCGCAAATCGATGCCATCCGCGGGGTGGATTCAACAGGAACCTTAATGAATCTTTTGGAAAGGGAATTGATCGAACCAGTGGGAAAATTAGAAGCTCCTGGGCGCCCTACATTATATAGTATCACTAAAAATTTTATGCAGTATTTCGGGTTGCGTGATTTGAAGGATTTACCCCCCTTAAACCACATCAGTAAGAGAAATTTGCATGAATAAGGAACGGTCTTTGCCTGTTTTAGACGTGCGTCATCTTAAAACTTACTTCCATTTGGAAAATGCTCCTTATGCTGTCGTAGATGATGTTTCTTTTGAGCTTCATCCAGGCAAGACCCTAGCCATCGTCGGGGAATCTGGTTGTGGTAAAACTGTCACGGCGCTTTCCATTTTGGGGATTTTGCCTACCCCTCCCATGCTTTATTCAGAGGGTGAAATCATTTATCGGGGAAGAAATCTCTTAACCATTTCCAAGAAAGAAATGTTTAAAATCCGCGGTTCAACTATTGCCATGATTTTCCAAGATCCTACCAATGCCCTGAATCCTGTCTATACGATAGGCAATCAACTTCTGGAAGTGGTCGAGCTGCATCTGCAGCTTTATGGAGAAGAAGCGCTGGATCGGGTGCTTCAAGCTTTAAAAGAAGTGGGGATTTCCTCTCCGGAAGAACGGCTCTCAGACTATCCGCATCAGCTCTCAGGCGGCATGAAGCAAAGAGTGATGATTGCCATGGCTTTAATTTGCGAGCCGGATATTCTCATTGCAGATGAACCCACCACGGCCTTGGATGTGACTATCCAGGCCCAAGTGTTGGACCTGATGCGCAATCTTCAGCAAAAAAATGGCATGGCGCTTTTATTAATCACGCATGACATGGGCATTGTGGCAGAAATTGCCGATGAAGTGGCCGTTATGTATGCCTCTCAGATTATTGAAAAAGGACCTGTACAAGACATTTTTCGCCACATGGCCCATCCCTATACGCAAGCCCTATTTAATTCACGCCCAGGACACGGAGCTATTCAAGGGAAGCTGCTTGCTATTAAAGGTTCAGTCCCGCCTTTAAATCGCTATCCCATGGGGTGCCGCTTTCATCCACGCTGTCCCTACATGATGGAAAAATGTCAAAATGGTGAAGTGCAGAATTTTTGCATCGAAAATCCTCAACACACAGCCAAATGCTGGTTACATGATGGATCTCCCGAAAGCCAGGCCAAATTAGGCATCAATCCATGAGGGAATTAGAATGAAAGAAGCCTTGCTTGAAGTGCGGAATCTTCGAAAATATTTTCCCATCTACTCAGGGATATTGCGTCAAAAAACAGCCGATGTGAAAGCTGTCGATGGAATTGATTTTGCTATCTACCCAGGGGATGTGGTGGGAATGGTTGGCGAGTCTGGGTCTGGCAAAAGTACGGCAGGCCGGGTAGCCATTCGCTTGATCGAACCAACTTCAGGTGAAATTTCTTTTTTAGGACAGAATTTGCTCGCTTTCAATAAACAGCAGCTAAAAGACGTCCGGCGCAACTTCCAAATGGTTTTTCAAAGCCCATATGCCTCGCTAAATCCGCGAAAGACAGTCGGGGATGCCATTGGCGAGGCCTTGCTTTATCACGGTTTAGTCAAAAATAGAAATGAACAAATGGATAGAGTGGCTGAAACCTTAACGTTAGTCGGCCTATCTCCCGATATGATCCGCCGCTATCCCCATCAATTTTCTGGCGGTCAGCAGCAAAGAATTTGTATTGGTCGAGCCATTGCCATAGAGCCTAAACTCATTGTGTGCGATGAAGCTGTCTCGGCCCTGGATGTTTCGGTGCAAGCCCAGGTGTTAAATCTGCTGGCAGAGCTCAAGCAAAAAATGGGGCTGAGCTATTTGTTTATTTCACACGATCTATCAGTCATTCGCCATCTATGCGATCGCGTGGTGGTGCTTTATTTGGGAAAAGTCATGGAGAGTGCTTCGACAGAAGAACTTTTTAAAAACCCAAAGCATCCCTACACGCAAGCGCTATTATCTGCGATTCCCATTTCTTATCCGGGTGAAGTAAAAAATCGAATCATGCTGAAAGGAGAGATCCCCTCCTCGATTAATCCGCCAAGTGGATGTCCTTTTCGTACCCGTTGCCCCTATGCACAGCCCATCTGTTCCCTGACACCCCCTAAAAAAGAGATCTTCGATCCTCAGACAGGGAAGTCAGATCATGTGTACCATTGCATTCTTGACTAGAGATATTTATGAGAAATCCTTTAAAATCATGGTTAATTAATAATGTTTCGCTCAAAGGTCATATAAACAATTAGTGATAACCTCTATGGATTCTACCTCAATTGTGACGCGTAATGCTTTCATGGGATCGCGGTTACTAAGAACTCCTTTGTGGGCCATTTTTAGTTTGATCCCTTACATCCTGTATCGCGATTTGCACGCCACGCCGTTGCAAATTGCCGTGATTGTGGCCATCAAACCCATGTCTTCGCTGCTTTCGATTTATTGGAGCCACTCCATCAATCAACGCAAAGACCTCTTACGTTCCAATATCATTTTAGCCAATGTGTTAAGCCTCCTGCCATTTTTTCTATTTCCCTGGATTGAGAATGTCTGGTTTTTTATCGCTGCCTCCGGCTGGTTTATGGCCTTTCATCGCGGTGTTACACCCGCTTGGATGGAAGTTCTCAAGCTTAATTTACCTAGTAAATCGCGTGAACGGGTTTTTGCCTATGGCACAACTGTAGGATATGTGGGAGATGCATTGCTGCCTTTTCTGATCGGTGGCTTATTAGATGGATATACCCAAGCTTGGCGCTGGATTTTTCCCCTGACAGCATTTATAGCGTTGTTAGCTTTTTTTCTTCAGATCCGTCTCCCGGTTCCCGAAGCAAATTTGACCCAATCCGAGAATCCTTCCTTAACCCCATTGTCTAAACGACTCATGGACCCCTGGAAGAATGCATGGGCTTTAATTAAACGCCGCCCCGACTTTCGCTCCTTTCAAGTCGGCTTTATGTTCGGGGGAATGGGATTGATGGTCATGCAACCAGCCCTGCCTGAGTTTTTTCTCGATAACCTATCTCTTTCGTACAAAGAGTTGGCCATCGCTTTGGCTTTTTGTAAAGGAATTGGCGTGGCATCCACCTCAAGAATTTGGGCCGATTGGATGAATAAGATCGATATCTACCGTTTTAGTGCGTGGATTTCGCTAATTGCGGCGCTCTTTCCTTTATGCCTAATCGCCGCGCAATTGAATCTGGCCTGGCTTTATATCGCCTACATTATCT
>PEQL01000027.1 GCA_002786175.1 Parachlamydia sp. | reverse complement strand
TAGAACAAGATTTTTTACTGTTATACAGCAAGATTATCCAGCTATTTTTTCATAACTGGTAAGGTGAGATTCTAAGTTAACCACAGAGGTAAAGACGCGGGGGATGGGAACAGCTAGAGTAGAATCAAGTGTTAATCACGAGATCACCCCACCTTCCTCTGGAGTTCCACCTGCTTTCTGGGAGAAACAAAAGCTGAGGGAGAATCAAAAAGAGAGTTATGGGGCTTTTAACTTGCCTGTCCAACCTAGTTTTGTCCGCAGAGTAGAAAAGTAGTCGTGATAACGTAAGTAGACTAAGCGAAATTTACGGGGGGAAAGACCAACGCGCAAGACCTCGCCGGTAGCCATCATAAAACGTGTAAAACCGTCAAAGATAATTTCTACAGGGGCGTATTCGCTAATATACTGCACTTGAATATTTTGATTGGACATGAGCACGATTGGGCGATTGGAAATGGTGTGCGGGCAGATGGGAGTGAGTACAAATGCATCCAGCTCAGGAGTCAAAATCGGGCCGCCTGCAGCTAATGAATAGGCTGTAGAGCCACTTGGGGTAGCCAAAATCAAGCCGTCTGCGCAAAATGTATTTAGATAGATGCCATCGACGTGGATGCCAATATCGATGAGACCTGGATTTTGCGCCCGATGGATCACAATTTCATTCACGGCAAAACAGATATCGCTGTGAGTGGTTTGTCCTTGAATCATGATCCTTTCTTGAATCTGATAATTGCCATTCAGTAAATCTTGCAAACTTGGATAGATGTCTGTTACAGGGATATCAGCCATAAAGCCCAAGCTTCCCAAATTGATGCCGACGATCGGCGCTGTCAGGTGTGGATGGCGATGGATTTGACGTAAAATGGTGCCGTCTCCGCCAAGTGAAATGATAAAATCAATCATTTTGGGATCTACACTGGACAAAGGCAACGCGCCGATTTCTTCAGCTTCTTCATCTTGCGTGACCACCGACACACCCTGAGCCGTTAGGTACTCCCGGATGCTAATTGCAATATTCTTCGAATGCCGCTTAGCCGTATTTGGAAATAGCGCAATATGCATAGAACGCCTTTATTTTATGCCTCAATGCCGGGCAAGGAAAAAGAAAATTGTTGAATCACTTTAGCTGCAATCTGATCAGGTGTCAGGCCAATTTCTCTAATTAAATCTAAATGGGTACCGTGATTTAAAAAAGTCTCGGGGATTCCAAAATTCAGCACTTGGATATGGCTATAGCCGTTTGTCATCAAAAAGTGGTTGATGATAGAACCCAGTCCCGAAACGACTGAATGTTCTTCAATTGTCACCAAACGGGAGTGGGAAGACAACAAGTCGCATAGCAATTCAGAATCTAACGGCTTAACAAAAACGGGATCCAAAACAGTGGCAGATATACCGACATCTTTCAAAATCTCCCTCACAGCTAGAGCAGTATGGTTCATATGCCCTAATCCGATGATTAATAATTCTTCCCCTTGCACAAGCACTTCGCCTTTGCCCACTTCACGCTTTTGTAAAGGCTTGTCAGTGATTTCAGTTGCCATGTTGGGGTAGCGGATTGCTGCCGGACGCCCCCAGGAAAAAGAGGATTCCATCAATTCCTTAAGGACATCTCCATTGCGGGGCTGCGTGATAATCATATTAGGCATCGCATTCAAAAAGGAGATATCATAGATCCCATGATGGGTAGATCCATCGGGGCCCGAAATTCCAGCGCGATCGATTGCAAAAACTACCGGAATTTCTTGCAGGCATACGTCGTGAAAAAGATTATCCAAGCCTCTTTGAAGGAACGTTGCGTAAATCGAAGCAAAAACTTTTAATTTGCCTCCATAAGCTAATCCGCCGCAGAACGTCACAGAATGCGCTTCAGCAATGCCCACATCCATGCATCGTTGCGGGAATTTTTCCATAAACTTATCTAAGCATGATCCGGCAGACATTGCTGGGGTCACAGCGACGATTTCAGCATCTTTTTCAGCCATCTGTAAAATATGCGTTCCAAAGATATTGGGAAAAGTTGGTTTGGGAGAAGTTGTGGAATGAAATTTTCCTGTGCCTAGGCAAAACGGCTTGGCTCCATGGTAAGACACAGGATTTTTGATGGCTTCTTCCATCCCCTGCCCTTTCTTGGTCAGCACATGGACAATTACTGGCCATTGAGAACTTTTGAGGCCTTCAAAAACATCGATGAGCTTCTTGACATCGTGTCCATCGATCGGACCAATATAAGAAAGGCCATACTGCTCAAAAAAAGCCGCCGGACTGACTAAATTTTTTAAGGATTCGGTAATTTTATGCCCTTGTTTGGACAATGCAGAGCCGTAGCTGGGGATTTTGGAAACAATGGTATCGAGGTCTTGGTGCAGTTTATTCGTCGTTGGATTGCTCAGCAAGCGGCTCAAAATGTGTGTAATCGCCCCCACATTTTTCGAAATGGACATTTCATTGTCATTGAGAATCACAATAAAACGCTTGAGATTCCTGGAAATATTATTTAAAGCTTCTAGCGACATGCCGCAAGTCAGTGTGGCATCGCCAATAATGGGAATCACATAGTCATTGCGTTGATTTAAATCCCGATTTTTAGCAACTCCTAGTCCTAATGAAAGAGCTGTGCCGGCATGGCCTGCATAAAAATGATCGTGAGGCGATTCTTTTGGGTGGGTGAAGCCGCATAAGCCTTTGTATTGTCTGATTGTATGAAATTCGTTTAAGCGGCCAGTCAAAAGTTTATGCACATACGTTTGGTGGCTTACATCCCAGATGAACTTGTCTTCAGGTGAATTGAAAACCCGATGCAAAGCAATGGTTAATTCTACCATCCCTAAATTGGATGCCAAATGCCCCCCATTAATCGAAAGGACTTCAATGATCTTTTGACGGATCTCAGCACTTAACATGGGCAGGTCTTGGAGAGCGATGTTTTTGAGGTCTTGAGGGGAACGAATATGCTGCAGAAGATTATAGCTCATTAAAGGTCCATAGATTTTGAGGGTGAAGCGTTGTTTCCATGGCCAAATTCTTGAGATTTCGGTATTTGATTAGCGTCTAAGGCTAAATCTCCCTGCCGGTTTTTGATCAAGATTTCAATACGCCTTTCTGCCTCATTTAACTTTTTTGTACACGTGCCGATCAAGCGATCGGCCTCTTCATACAGGGTCAATGATTCATCCAGGCTCGCAGCTCCCGAGTTCATTTTCTCCAGAATTTCTTCCAGGCGGGCAAAGGCTGCTTCAAAACTTTGTTCTTGCTTGTCTAAATTTGCTTCAGGATTCACAATAATTTTATTATTTTGGATAAATTTGGGTTATTTGCGCAAAAGCTTCGCCATCAGAAAGTAGCACGCGAATTTTTTGTTTTTTTTCTAATACATGTACTGAGCTTATAACGGATTGATCTTTTTCAGAAAAGAGAATACTATAACCCTTAGTTAATAAATTACGGGGATTTATTGAGTACAAGGCTTCCTTTTTATTCATTAAACGCTCCCGATAACGTTCCATCCGTTGTTTCCAAAGCTGTTCCAACTGTTCAGGCTTATTACCCATTTCGCGCAAAAATTTAATCCTTTCTTTTTCACGAAAAAGCAGTGTCGTCATTTTCTGATTTTTTTGGACAACTTTGCGTTTAGCCTCAACTAAATAATGCAGCATTGAAAATTGCAGTTTTTTCTCCCACCCCTGAATCTTATCTTTTAAATGGGTGATTTGCAACGTCGGCTTTAAAGCCTGCAGCCACTTTTGTCTATCTTCAAGCTGTTGGCGCCGCTGCTTGAGAAGTCGGTTTGTGTTCAACTCTAAAAGCTGCTTATGCTCATCAATTTTTTGCATCCATGCGCCTAAAAGAGCATAAGGGGAAGAGAGCAATGACTGCTTTAAAACAGTTTTTAAACAAAGGCGATCGCGATGCAACTGTTGCTGAATGCTTTGATCAAGTCGACGCGCAAATTGAGACAGGTGCGCTAGGTTTTGCCCTTTTTCGGCAATCACGAGTTCGGCTGCCGCCGAGGGGGTGGGAGCACGCACATCTGCCACATATTCGGCAATACAATGATCTGTCTCATGACCGACCGCGGCAATAATTGGAATCTCGCTCTTAAAAATTGCTTCAGCCACAATCTCTTCATTAAAAGCCCACAAGTCTTCAATGCTGCCGCCGCCTCTTCCAATAATCATGACATCCACCAGACGGTAGGTATTGAAATCATCGATCGCTTTGGCAATCTCTTGCGCCGCCCCAGGCCCTTGCACCTTGACTGGGTTAAGAATCAAGTGAAAGCCAGTGACACGCCTCGTCAAAATATTTAAAATGTCCTGAATCACCGCTCCCGTCGGACTTGTAACCACACCGATCCGTTTAGGGAATTTTGGCAAAGGTTTTTTATGCTCGGCTTTAAACCACCCTTTTTTGTGAA
This sequence comes from Parachlamydia sp., assembly GCA_002786175.1. Taxonomy (GTDB): domain Bacteria; phylum Chlamydiota; class Chlamydiia; order Chlamydiales; family Parachlamydiaceae; genus Parachlamydia. The sequence continues at coordinate 32,453 of PEQL01000027.1, read as the reverse complement.
GCTTCACTTTGAGCTCTTCCAGCTTAAGTAAAAGTTCTCCAATGCCCGCTAGCCGCAGCTCTTTTATAACGACCTGATATCTACCGCTGGGAGGATAGACGTTCAGCTGTCCTTGCACGATCACCTGATCGCCATCTTTTGGATAAGATTTCAGTCTTTCGGCATCTCCGCGAAACATGACCGCAGCAATTTGTGCCTGTGCATCTTTGAGGGAAAAATAGAGATGGCCAGAGGATTGAGCTTTGAAATTGCTCACTTCCCCTTGCAGCCAGACCAACGAAAAAGTAGCCTCTAAACTATGCTTGATGGCACTCGTTAACTGAGAAACTGTTAAAACAGGCAGTTGTTGAGACACAAGGCTTACTTTCTTTTTCTTTTATTAAAGGTAGGTTTTTTTTTCAAAAAGTCTTTAGCTCGGCTTGAACGCTCTTTCTTTCGCGCCGGCTTTTTTTTGACCTGCTCATTACTTTCAACAATTTCAGCTGAAGCCCACTTCGTTTCCATCGTAATAAAGTCAATGTCGGTCAAAGCAACTTGAATCCGGCTGCCCGCACAAAAAGTATCTCCATGCCGTCTTCCAACTAATTTAAGCGAAGCTTCTTCAAAGACATAAAAATCATCCCCAATTTCAGACACATGCAAGAAGCCTTCGAGCATAAAGTCTAAGACTTCAAAGAAGAAACCAAAGTTTCTGACACGCGTAATGACCACTTCGTAAACTTTCGCGGGATCTGCTTTTCTAACTTGGTCGAGCAAGCGCAATTTTTTTAATAAAATGACGCTATTTTCAGCTTTAGCACTTAAACGCTCTTGCTCGGAACATTGGCTGGCAATAAAAGAGATTTGGGTTAAATCGCCCGAATCGCCAAAAAGTAAGCGATGGATCACCAAATCGATGTAGCGGCGAATAGGACTGGTAAAGTGGCAGTAATGCGTTAACCCTAATCCATAGTGGCCGATGTTTTCGGGAGAATAAATTGCTAAACGCATGCGGCGAATATAAGCTGTCGCCAAGTATTGCCCATAGGAAGTCTCAAGGGCTTCATCAAATAACTTCTGTAATTCATTGGATGTCGGATTCTCAGAAATTTGGAAACCGAACGCTCCTGCTAAAAGGGCAAAATCACGCATATTTTCTGAAGAAGGGACTTCGTGAATGCGAAATGGCAAAATTTTGCCTTCATTGCTTAGGTGGGAAGCGACCACTTCATTGGCTTTCAGCATAAATTCTTCGACAAGCTGATGCGTAATATCATAATGAACTGTCACGGTGCCCATGGGAACGCCGACTTCGTTCACTTGAATGACCAGTTCTGGCATCGCAAACTCAATGCTGCCCCGCTCATAACGTTTCTTTTTCAGCTGCAGACAGAGCTCAACCATTAAATCGAGTGTGGGAGCTAAAGAGCTTTTCTTTTTCCCATCTAAAATTTGTTTCGCATCATTATAAGTTAAGCGCTTTTTACTTTTGATGACAGAACGACCCAGACGGTAATCAAGTAAAGTACCTTCCCCATCGAAATGCATATGCACCGAAACCGTTAAACGGTTCACTTTTTCTCTTAAGCTACAGAGATTGCTCGACAATTCGTGCGGCAGCATCGGGAGGCAAAATCCTGGGAAATACGTTGAATTGCCTCGACGGCAAGCTTCTTGATCCAAAGCCGTCCCTTTGCTGACATAATGGGACACGTCGGCAATATGCACGCCTAAGAAATAATGTCCATTTTTGTCTTTGGATAGACTTAAAGCATCATCGTAATCTTTAGCGGTGTCTGGATCGATCGTAAAACATTCTAATTCCCTTAAATCTTCCCGGCCTTCAAGATCTTTTTTACTGACCTTATCGCCAAAGTCTTTGGCTTCTTCAAGCACGCGTGTCGGGAAATCGGCTCGCAGTTCGTATTCCTCAATCGCCGCTGGAATGTCGCAAGCTGCATCAGATATATGCCCGAGATAGTGCGACATGCGCGCAGTCGTGACATTTTTCTTATCGCCCCAATCTACCACTTCCATAATAATGCGGTCACCGACATGCAAGGGCTTGCCCTCAGCGGATTCTACAACCACATCTTGCGAGACACCCAGCAAGGGCACATAAGCGTGAATTTCTCCATTAGCATAAATCGATTTGACAATCCCAGCCATATGCGTCCGGCCGCGTTCAAGGATCGTCACGACTTTTCCTTCCGGACCTTTCTCAGAAAAAGAAAGCGTGTCCACCACCACTTCCACTTTATCGCCATCGACTGCATTTTGGGTAAAATGGCGCGGAATAAAAATGTCTTGGTCGTAAAGGGATGGATCATCAGGCTGCACAAAGCCGAAGCCTCTTGGATGGACACGGATCACCCCGGAAATCACTCCTGGATGGACTTTTTTAGCACTATATTTTCCTTGTGAAAATTCCAGTCCCCCTTTTTTAACAACAGTATCCAAAACCTCCTGAAAAACAGCAGTATGCTGAGCGGGAATTTGGAGTTTTTGATGGAAGTCAGAAACAGTAGCAGGCACAAACCCTTTCCCGGCGATGCATTGCTCTACAGTTTTTTGCAGGTTTTGAAAGAGTTTTTCTTCTTTCGGGGTTCTTGAATAGGTTTTTGAGGGAGATTTCTTAGTTTTTTTCTCAGTAACTTTTTTTGGCATTAGGTATTCTGGTAGGTAGTAAGGGAATGGCGATTCTTGCAGCCATTCTGATATTAAAAATTATACACATTAATCAGCATAGCACAATTTTCTGTTTGCTCAAACCGAAAAAATACTAATTTTATCTTACAACACCCTATATTGAAATAGGAAGTCTTAACTGAAAGCGGCATAAGTGTACCTAGCACAAAATCCTTTCAAGCCAAGAGGCCAAATCAGGATCTTTAGATAGGCAAACCTACAAACCTGTAAACTTAGATCTGTCCGTACTCCTTCAGAAGTTTAGTGATCGCTTTTGTTTCAAGAATTAAGTAAGATTCCATGACAGACTTATCGGCAGGACTCAGTTTAGCACCGCCTTTTAATAGCATCTCCAAAAATGTTGGGCTCCCTTCTTTAATGGCAATCAGTAAAGGAGTTTCGTTAATTGATCCACTCTTGTTGAGATTTTTAGTGGCTGCAATTAAATCCGCAACTAATTCTACATTGTTTCCTCGAAGCGCACGATGTAAAGGTAAATTACCCTGTTTATCGGCCATGTCTGCATCAGCTCCTTTTGCCAATAAGACTTTCACAAGTGCGTGATTTCCTTGTTTTGCAGCCATTAATAAATGCGATTCTGCGTATGCCCCAACTTTATTAAGATCTTGGGTCACAGCAGCTAAACTTCTACTAAGTTCTAAATCGTTATTTTTAACAGCATAATGGAGCGGCAGATTGCCATCTTTATCTGGAAGATTTGGATTGGCTCCTTTTTCTAAGAGTAATTTGGCAACTTCACTTTGCTTGTTTTTTAAAGCAACCAATAAGGGGGTAAGTTGCTCATTCATTTCACCCGTAGTTTGGTTATCATTGATATCTGGGGTTAAAGGAATCAAAATTTTTGCAATCTCTACATCCCCATAATAAGCGGCGTGATGAAGAGGCAGCATGCCAATCTCGTCACGAATATCTGCTTTCCCTCCTTTTTCGATGAGCAGATTTAAACCAATGGTATTGCTGGAAATAGCAGCATCAGCTAAAGGTGTACGCCCCAGATGGCCTTGTTTATTTAAATCATTTGTTAGAGGGATTAGAAGTTTGATGATTTCCTTTACGGCTTCATCCTTTTTCTCGTCTATCCCATAATATCTCTGTTGTACTGCGGAATGCAAAGGTAACCTGCCGGCTGTTGTCGCACTATTCGGATCAGCCCCCATTTCGAGCAACAATTTCACCAGGTCTGCATTACGGGACATAGCCGCAAGGCATAATGGTGTGAAAGCATGCTCTGGAAAATAGAACTCAGAACCTACAGGAGGTCTTTGAGCATCATTAATATTTGCGACAAAAGGGATTAAGGCTTTGACCATCTCTATATCTCCTTCTCGAGCAGCGTAATGAATGGGTAGGAAACCCAGTGAATCGCGGGAGTCTGGACTTGCCCCTTTTTCTAAAAGAAATTTAGCGGTTGCTATGTAACCCAGTCGAAGAGCAATGCTTAAAGGATATTCCCCTTCATTGGATCTGTAATTAACATTTGCCGGGTTCTGCACTAAAATTTCTAAGATTGGGATACTTAAATTTTCGACTCTAAGAGCGTGGTGTAAAGGTAGACAACCTGTACTGTCAGGAATACTTGGATCAAATCCTTGGCTGATTAATTCCAAGACTTTGTCTTTATTTCCCTCCCAAACAGCCTCCAATAATGGAGTCATTAATCCGCGCTTCTCCAGCTCTTTTCTTAAAATAGTATTGTTATCTTCTTTGCTTCTGGGTTGGCGAGGGGGAATAAATTTTTTAGCAGAAAGTTCATTAATCGTTTTAAAGGCACAGTAAAAAACTTTTTCACTGCCCATTCTTTGGCCAGATACTTCGGTATATAACTTTCCTTTATTTTTTAAATTTTCAATGACAGCGATGAGTTTGGCTTGATCCACTGTCGTAAAATAGCCTTTTTTCTCATAATCCACAGCAAGTTGAGCAATCTTTTTTACCACAGTGTCAAGATTCGTAGTGGAAAGGTTCACTTTCGGAATAAGCGAAAGCACTTTTTTTATAAAAGTAACAAATCGTCCATCAAGCTTCCCTTTTGTTTCTTTCAACTTGCTTGTGATATTAACTTCTTTAATTTGACTGATTCTTTCCAAGTCGGCAACGAATCGATGAAATTGCTCTTCACTTTGGATACTTTTAATTCCGCTCATAGTAAATTACCACTCTAAAAAAAATTTAATTAATTAAACAATAAAATTAATAATATAACCCATAATTAATAAAAAAACAATTTAAAAAAAAATTTACCACTAATGTATGCGTTCACAGAGGTACTTTCAAAAACACGTTAGCATTTTTGAAAGTACCCCATGAACGGATAGCTAATAATTAAATAGAAAGACGGAATTGATTGAAACCGATTTTTGAAAATAAACAACTTATTTTTTTGGATGTTCCACAATGAAGCTAATTTTGGCATGAACACGTATTTTTGTGACTTTACCCTTCTCTACGATTCCTTCAATATGTGAGACATTGATTTGCTTAATGTCCACAACGGTTTTAGAAGCTTCTGCAACTGCTGATTTGATTGCATCATCCACAGTTTTTCCTTCACTAATGACTTCAATGACTTTGACAATAGACATCCTTATCTCCTTGGTTTTGATTTTTTTTCATGACACATCTTTTTTTTATATTCAATAGATTTAAAAAAACTTCCCCTGCTCTGCTTTCTAGGAATTGCTCTTAATAGCCAGATACGGTTAAACTAAGCGCAAAAATTAAATGATGGCTAAATGGAGAGAAATGAATAAATACGACCACGCCCAAATTGAAAAAAAATGGCAAAATGTTTGGTTAAAAAACAAAACCTTTAAAACCAATCTCGATACTACCAAACCGAAGTATTATGTCTTGGATATGTTCCCCTACCCTTCAGGCACTGGACTCCATGTCGGTCATGTGGAGGGATATACAGCCACTGACATTCTCGCCCGTTATAAACGTCAAAAAGGATTCAATGTGCTGCATCCAATGGGCTGGGATAATTTTGGTTTGCCGGCTGAACAATATGCTATTCGCACGGGCACGCATCCTGCCATCACCACCAAGAAAAATATCGAAAACTTTAAAAGACAGCTTCAATCTCTTGGATTTAGCTATGACTGGGATCGTGAAATCAACACAAGCGATCCCAATTACTACAAATGGACGCAATGGATCTTCACCAAACTTTATGAAAAAGGTCTAGCGTACGAAGCCGAAATGCTGGTCAATTTCTGCCCTGCTCTTGGAACTGTAGTCGCTAATGAAGAGGTGGAAAATGGACGCACCAAAGAAGGCGGCCATTCAGTTGAAAGACGCCCTCTCAGGCAATGGGTGCTTAAGATTACAGCCTATGCCGATCGACTGTTGCAAGATCTAGACCTTTTAGATTGGCCAGAGAGTTTAAAAAAACTCCAGGCGAACTGGATTGGCAAGAGTGAGGGTGTCGAAGCTGAATTTTCGATTGATGGCACTTCGCATGTGATTACAATTTTCACAACCTGCCCTCACACGTTATTTGGAGCTACTTATGTCGTTCTGGCACCTGAGCATGCTTTAGTGCAGCAGATCACCTCAGCCGAACAACGAGACGCCGTGCAGCACTATCAAAAAGAAGTTGCATTAAAGAGTGATTTTGACCGGACGGAAATGTCGAAAAATAAATCCGGGGTTTTTACCGGCGCTTATGCAATCAACCCCATCAACCAGCAGCGTATTCCCATCTGGATTGCTGACTATGTCCTCATTAATTATGGCACAGGAGCTGTCATGGCGGTGCCTGCGCATGATGAACGGGATTTTGAATTTGCCGAGCAATACAATCTTCCCATTATTCCGGTCGTTGATCCTGATAGTGGAGCCATTGAAGACGAGGACCGCGCTCAAGCACGGCAGCAGATCTTGGCCGGCAAAAAATGTTGGACGGGTCCTGGTAAAGCCATCAATAGCCAATTTGAGAACTTTTCCCTAAATGGTCAGTCCCTTTCTGAAGCCAAAGAAAGCATCGCTCTGTGGTTAGAAACCCACAAGAAAGGCAAGAAAACCACCAGCTACAAGCTACGCGATTGGCTTTTCTCACGCCAACGCTATTGGGGCGAACCCTTCCCTATCCTCCACTTTGAGGATGGCAGTATTAGAACTTTAGGACTTGATGAACTTCCTTTGTGTCCGCCGCAGATTAGCAACTACAAGCCTGCCAGCGATGGGAGAAGTCCCCTTGCTAATGCACCAGAATGGGTTTTTATTACTGATCATAAAACAGGTAAAAAGGCACGACGTGAAACCAATACCATGCCGCAATGGGCAGGTTCTTGTTGGTATTATATCCGATTCTGTGATCCTCATAATGATCAGGAAGCCTGGAGTCGTGAAGCTGAGAAATATTGGCTGCCTGTCGATCTCTATGTGGGTGGTGTCGAACATGCCGTTCTTCACTTATTATATTCGCGTTTCTGGCATAAAGTGCTTTATGACTGTGGCTTTTTGAGCACACCTGAACCTTTCAGAACCCTACGCAACCAAGGAATTATTACTGCTCGCTCTTTCCAAAATAGCACAGGGGCTTATGTGCCTCCAGATGAAGCACAGGAAAAGAATGGCGAATATTTCCAACAAGGGTCAGGGGAAAAGCTAAGAAGTCAAATTGATAAAATGTCTAAGTCCAAACTCAACGGTGTTTCGCCAGACGAAATTATCGAAGAATTTGGCGCTGATTCCCTGCGTCTCTATGAGATGTTCATGGGGCCATTAGAAAAGGAGAAAATCTGGAATACGGATGCAGTGTCAGGCTGCCGTCGCTTTTTAGGGCGCTTTTACGATTTAACTCAATCTCCAAAACTTTCGCAAGATGACACACCAGAAGCTTTGAAGCTAGGACATCGTCTTGTTCAAGGGGTAGAGAATGACATCGAAGCCCTGCAATTCAATACTGCCATCGCCAAAATGATGGAGTTTATCAATGATTTTTCCAAATTGCCAACCTATCCAATCCGTGTCATTAAAATGGCCACGCAGGCCCTCGCTTCTTTTGCTCCTCATTTAGCTGAAGAAATCTGGCAAATTTTAGGAGAAACTGAATCTATTAGTTACGTCCCCTATCCTCAAGCTGAGGCGCGTTACCTAGAAGATGAGACAGTGACATACGTCGTGCAGATTAATGGAAAGTTAAGAGGGAAATTCGAACTTCCCAAAGATCAATCTCAAGACCAGATTGTCGCAGCTGCGCGCAAAGACCCTAATATCGAGCGTTATCTAGAAGGTGCGACTTTGTTAAAAGTGATCTTTGTTCCGAACAAACTTCTCAATCTTGTAATCTCCTAAATTTCAAAAATATTCTCTGTGGTATACCCGCAGAGAATATGATACCGCTCGTTTTTGCCATCTTTGCGTTAAAAAACCCTCTTCACGAACCTCCAAAAAAAATTTAATTTGACTTTAAAGAATTAAAAAATTACCTTATCCATCACATTTTTTTAAGAAAAAAGACATCCATTACGATCTTCTATGGAGTGCTACCTACATGCCTGAACTGCCTGAAGTTGAAACCATTGTCCGCGAAATGCGCGAGGCTAAACTAGAGGGAACTAAAATCATTGCGGTTGAAGTCTATTGGGACAGAAGCCTCGCAACTCCGACACCTCGGGAGTTTATTAAAAAAATGGTTCATCAGCACATTCAAAAAATCTCCAGGCGCGGCAAGTTTATTGTCATGCAGCTGACCCAAGATACTCTTTTGGTGCATTTACGGATGACGGGTAAATTTTTGATTTCATCCACCAAAAAACCTCCGCATCCTCATGAACGTGTGCGACTATATTTAGATGATGGGCGGCTTCTCTGTTATGAAGATCAGCGCAAATTTGGTAAATGGTATCTGCTGGGAAATACGGCAAATCCTCTCGATCAGTTAGGCATAGAGCCGCTTTCTGCCCATTTTACGTTAAAAGCTTTCCAAAACCTTCTTAAGGGAAGCCAAAGACCCATCAAACCTTTTTTATTGGATCAGCATAATCTGGTTGGATTGGGCAATATTTATGTCGATGAAGCCCTCTGGCAAGCTCAAATTTATCCCAAAAGAAGTGTTTCTAGTTTAACCCAAAAAGAAATACACGCTTTACATCGCGCGATTCCCGACGTGCTCCAAAAGGGCATAGACAATATTGGCACTAGCTTAGGATCAAAGCGTGCAAACTATTTTAGTGTGAGCGGCAGACGCGGTGGCAATCAGTATCAATTAAATGTCTTTCGTCGCGATGGATTGCCCTGCCCTCGGTGCCAAACCATCATCCTAAGAACAGTGATAGCCCAGCGTGGAACGCATTTTTGCCCTTTTTGTCAAAAAATTTAAAATTTTCTGAAGAAAATGATTAGGATCAGCGGATCTTAAAAAAGGAGAATCTAATGAATTTCAAGTTTCTAAGCAAATTGACTCTTTGTACGATGCTCCTGCATCCTCTTGATGGAGCGGAGATTACCTGGGTTGGAGGAACTAGCTCAAATTTTTCAGATTCAAGTAATTGGAGCCCTGCAATTGTACCGGGAATAACCGATACAGCCACTTTTTCCACGAGCGGCGTTTCTTTTAATCCCACTATTTCCGGAGCACCTCTTGCCGATCTTTTTTTAGGAGAAATTCTTTTTGCCGACCCCACCTCGTACACTTTTACCCTTGCTACGACAACTTCGACCCAATTTAGAATTCAGCAAGGAGTAGCAAACCTAGGGAATGCAAATCAGTTCTTCTCCATTAACGGCTCAACTTCTATTTTGCGTTTTGAAAACACTGCTTCAGCCGATTCTTCACAAAGCAGCAAAATGACTTATAATGCGTCTAATGGAGGACGGGTGCGCTTTGCAAACACCTCGACGGCTTCTAATGCTCAGATCAATCTTCAAGAAACTGGTGGTCTCCTCGAATTTTTTTCTAACTCCAGCGCTTCAAATGCGCAAGTCACAATGGATGGACCTAATAGCACAGCAACCTTTTTCAACAGTTCGCACGGGGGTGACGCGTCAATTACAAGCACCAATCAAGGAAATATCGTCTTCACTAATACTTCAAGTGCTGAAAATATTCACATTAATGCTGCTCAGTCAACGCTTAAATTCAGTAGCTCAAGCCAAGCAAATTCAGCTCAAATTAATGCAACAGGTGCTTCTTCCATTACCTTTTCAGGAAATAGCAGTGCCGGTTCCGCCAAGATACAAACAAACAATAGCCAGATATTTTTCCTCAATACTTCCCAAGGAAGCGAGGCTCAATTGAACATGCAAAATTACTCGCTCTTGCAGTTTTCGCAAAATAATACCTTGGCCTCAGTCAATAGCGACAGCACCAGTCAAACATCCCTCCAATCCTTTGCATTAACTTTAGGGGATTCGAATGCCAATTCATTAATAAATGGGGCCATCACGGGAGTGGGCGGCAGCCTTATTAAGAATGGTTTGGGATCATTAGGTCTGAATGGATTAAATGTTTTCACCGGTGACACCACGATCAATCAAGGGAAACTCTATGGCTCTGGCGCCGTCGGAGGGAATCTGAATATTTTAAATGATGCCCAGTTTTCTCCAGGAAATCGTTCTGTAGCTACGTTTAATGTAGGGGGTAATTATGCTCAAAGTCCCACAAGCCAGTTAGAAATAGCTGTCAATGGCAAGGGGCAGAGCAGTTTGGTCAATGTGGCAGGAATAGCCCATATCGATGGAACGCTGAATGTCTACTCGCCCAATGGTAGATATACGAGCGGGGTTGAGTATACCATTGTCCATGCAGACGGCGGCCGGAATGGATCTTTTCTGAGCACTTCAGTCGACAATCCTTATTTTTTGCCCACTTTAAGATATGATGCGACGAATGCTTTTCTGATTTTAGAGACTGATTTAAGCAGCGCCGCAGTCACATCAAACCAACTTAATGTGGCTGAACAAATTGATCAGATTGCCCAACCGAATGCCTCTCAAATGCTTTTCATCAATAATTTAGCAAATCTAGCCTTAGTAGAATTGCAAACCTCGCTGCAAGATCTAAGCGGCAACCAGTTCGTCGATCTCTTTCAATTGAGTTATCTCTCCAATCATCGGCTCGTGCAACGTCTGCGTTTGTTAAATCTGGAGGCCATCTGCTGTGCTTGCGACTCAATCGACTATTGGTTCCAAGGGGCAACGGGCAGAGGATTCATTGAAGAGGATCATAACTCCAAAGGCCTAAGGGAACGTGGCTGGAATATTGATGCCGGCTTCATTAAATGCCTCAATCCTTGTTTAACCGTCGGTGCAGCCATTGATTTTGAATACAAACATGTGCATTTTAATTCCAGCAGTTTGGGCAAGTTCAGGCAAACCAAAGGGGCTTTGTTTGCTATCTATAACCACCCTCTTTTTTATTGCGGCTTAGATCTGATTGGGGGAGCAAATCAAACCAAACTCAAACGTTGGACTGTCAGTGATACGTGGAGACGCCCAACCTCGAAACCTTTAATTGCGCTCGCTACTGCTTATCTTGAATTTGGAAAAAATTTATTTGCACTAGGTTCTCTCTTTCAACCTTTCATCGGTCTTGATTCGACCTTCTCGCACCTTAATGGGGTAAAGGAAAATCATGGGGGAAGCAGCAATTTAAAAATCGCAGGCAAGAATTCATATTTATTTGATGGATTAATAGGGGTGCATGCGGGTGGAGTATTTAAAAATATCGACCTTCGCACAGATCTGGCGTGGCGTTATCGTTTTACTAGCACGCGGAATCGCCTGCGCGTGCGTTTTAGAAGCTTTGGAAGCTCATTTACAACGGAAGGTGTAGCCGTGCAGCGCAGTTCGTTCGAAGGTTTGGTCCAAGGCGGGATGTGGTTTCGAGACTGTGTGCAGGTGTACTGTCAGCTTTCAGGTGCAAAAGGAGACCGTTTTTCCACCTATCAGGTTAACTTTGGGATAGAATCCATTTTTTAAATACAAAGAACGTGCTGGGTGGGACATATTCCCTACTTCTAAAGGCTGCGTTGTTTTCAGGAGCTTAGCTTAGCTTCAAGCTCTTGAAGACGGTTTTCAAGCTCCGTAATGCGTTCGAGATGCTCTTCAATATTGCGCAGTTTAACGGATTGTCGATTAAATTCACCCAAAGGCATCGCTGGGAATCCCCCGTACTTGCCAGGTTTGGTTAACGATTTGGTCACGCCCGATTTGGCTGCAATGATCACACCCGAAGCCACTTCAAGATGACCACTAATAGCTGCTTGCCCGCCAATAACAACATGGTTTCCAATCTTAGTCGAACCGGCAATACCCGTTTGCGCGACAATGATACAGTGCTGTCCAATTGTCACCCCATGCGCGATTTGTACGGCATTATTGATCTTAGATCCTTTTCCGATACGCGTTTCCTTAAAACGCGCGCGGTCAATTGTCGCATTCGCACCAATTTCTACGTCATCCTCAATAACCACAATGCCAATTTGATTAAGCTTGGTATGGCGTCCTTGAGCATCGGTTGTATACCCAAAACCACAAGCGCCAATAATAGCTCCTGCCTGCAAAATAACACGATTGCCAATCTGGCATCTTTCACGGATGATCACCTGGGGATATAAGTAGCAAGCTTCCCCTAAAGTTGTATAGGGACCTACGTAACATCCAGCACTAATCGTCGTTCCAGTTCCAATTTGGGCACTTCGATCGATCACTGCATGCGGTCCGATTGTGACATTTTCTCCAATCAAGGCTGTTTCATGCACTACTGCTGTGGGATGTATTCCCACAAAACCAGATTCTGCTTTAGCTTCAGCAAAAAAGGCTTCCAGAGTCTGCTGAAAAGCGCGTGAAGGATCTTCTACGATTAAAAAATTGCGTTCCGGATCCATCTCGGTATCAGGTGCCACAAAAACAACACCAGCTTTAGATTTTTTCATAGCTTCAGTATAACGGGGCGCCGCAAATTTGGGCTTGGAAAGAAAGGAAGCATCTTTTTCACTGGCGCTTGCTAAATCAGCCACTCCAGTGATAATACTTGTTGGATCCCCTTTCAGGATAGCATGTGTCAATTGAGCGAGTTCTGCTAAAGTAAAGGCTTGTGTTTGAGACATTTTAAACCATCAAATTGAAGAATAGGCAGAGAAAATTTTTCCTGCCTATTCCATTAAATTAGTTATTTCCTTCAGGCAACTTATCCATTTTATCCAGCAAGTTCACAACTTTATCTGTAAGATCTAATTCAGGCTTATAGAAAAAGCTGCTCTCTTCATTTAAAACCAGATCATAGCCATTTTCCTTAGCCAATGTTTGGACTGTTTTAGCAATCAAATCATGCAATTGCTGCACAACTTTTACATTGGTTTGATTCAGGGCTTGATAATATTGATTTTGAAATTGTGAGATCTCTTGATTGAGAGTGCGGAATTTATGTTTCAGTTCTGCTTCTGCCGCTTGGGAAAGGGTATCCACATAATCTGGATCATTTAGCTTATTTGCAACTTCGTTCAGTGCTTTCTCTTTTTCAATTAAGGACGATTCCATTTGCTTTTTCAAGGATTCGAAAACAGTTTGTTCATGTTTCCCAATTTTTGATTTCTCTACACATTCTTTAAAGTTTACGACGCCGATTTTTAGAGGATTGGCACCGTTAGCATAAGAAGGCGAGGCTGCACAAAGAATAAATCCTAAGGATCCTAAAAGAATCCCTTTTACTACTGCTGCATACATTTTCTTCATAATAATCTCCTTATAAAACAAGATAAGTTGTTAGAAGCGGCCGCCAACTGTTAAGAAAAAGCGTTTGATTTGACCGCGGTACTTGGCATTGAAAGGTATCCCCATCCCGATTGTTAAAGGAGGGCCATTTGGGATAACTTGTAGACGGGTTCCGACACCCACTGCAGTATAGAAACGGTCTGAATCCCAAGCGCAGTCCCATGTATTTTTTGACAGATGACCTGAATCGCAATAGAAGAAACCTTCTACTCGGCTGTTAAAATCATAAGCGTATTCTGCAGAGAAGAATTGCATGGAAAGACCGCCCAAGGGTTCTTTGTCTTCTCTATTGTAGGGCCCAAGTTTATAGGCTCTAAAACCACGAACGGTATTATTTCCACCCAGAAATAATCTCTCATCGATAGGCAGTGTGTCCCAGCGCGATTTAAAGAAAGGTTGGATAAAGCGGATATCAGCTCGCAACCTAATGGTTCCATTGGGTGAAACTGGATAAAAATATGCATTGACATAGGAAAGCGAGCCGAAATGATGCCGCCCTCCAAAGCCTGCCAATTCCATATCCAAGCGCGATTTAAAACCACAACGAGGATTGTCGGGGTGATTCGAAGAATCGTAGATCAAGGAGCAACCAAGAGCTGAAATGATCCCGCCATTTTTTACAGCTTTTTCTAAAGATTCATTTCTTGAATCTTTCTTGGCTTTTGCTGCAGCAGCCTTCTGTCTTCCTTCGGGGGTATCATCAAAGACTTCGTCTTGATGCTTATGGTCTTTATCGACATGCACATGGCTATCACGTAAGCGATAATGCACGCCTGTTTTTAAGAAAGCATTGACTGTATAAACAGCATGCGAAACAAATTGAGAGGCATTAATTTCATAGTCGCTTGAGATATAACGATTTGTTGAGCGTTCCAGATCAAACCCTACGAGCCAGGGAGTATCCATGAAAAAAGGCTTGGCCCATGAGAGCGAATAACTGCGGCTTTTTGCCCCTATCGTGGCATTGAGGCTAAGAAATTCGCCTCCTCCCCTGAGAGCAGGGTAGCCATTTTTAAAAAGACAGCTTAGGCCTTTATAATTGAAGTTATTTTCTGTGACGTTGATGCTGCCAAAAAGACTTTCTACCGTGCTATATCCAAGCGCCAATCCAAAACGGCCAGTACTGGTCTCTTCGACTTCAATATGTAAATCTCGGTAGTTGCCTTCTAAACAAGCGCCGGACTTGACAGCATAGACATTGACATTTGAAAAGTAGCCAATATTTTTTAGACGAGTTTCGGTACTAATCATTTTGTCAATGTTGAATACTTCGCCAGGCACTAAAAGAGTTTCATGCAAAATCACATTTGTTTGCGTCGAACAGTTGCCCAGAACTTTAATCAATCCTACAAAGGACTGCTGCCCCTCTTGAATTTTAAGATGCAGGGAATAGGAACAATTGTCTGAGTTCAATCGTGGTTCATAATCAACGTAGGCATCAATGTACCCTAGACGGCCATAACAGTTCGCTATGTTGCGCACAGTGGCTAGAATGGCATCGGGCGAATACCGCGAACCTCTTTCAAAGCTAATCTGTTCCCAGATTGTTTCATCGGGAAAAAGTGTATTCCCTTCAAAGCTAACATCTCCAAAAACATAGAGGGGACCTTTTTTCGCTAATACATAGATGACGATGCGGTCTGCTTGCGTCGATTCATCTACGCGAATATTGACACTTGCATCGGCATAGCCTTTATTCTGCAGGTAGTTTAAGATCACATATTGGTCATGCTGCATTGCCTCTTCGCGATAAGTACCCTCTTCGGTTAACCAGCTCGTAAAAAAGCAATATTCTTTTGTCACCATTTGTTCGAGAATTTCATCTTGTTCTTCAGCACTCAGTCCACACAATTTAATGCGTTTAATCTTGCCTGCGCGTCCTTCATTGACTTGAATTTCAATCTCAACTTCATTCGCAGCATCATTAAATTTGATGGCGTAGTCTAGCTGCGCTTCAAAAAAGCCTTTTTTTACATAATAAGCTTTGACGGCTTGGAAGGCTTTATTGAAAGCTAACCGATCAAAAATAGTTAAGGGTTTGATCTTGAGCTCTTCTTGAAGGATACTTTGCTCTATTTTAGCGTTGCCGCACCAGCGAATCGCCCGAATCATAGGTTTTGGCCAAACTTTCAATACTAAATTGATGTTTTTACCTGCATTTTCTAGAAAAGGTTCCACATGATCGAACTCAAAGGCAAGCATTTTAAGGTCTTGGTCAAAATTCGCGTGGGAAAAAATATCTTTTTCTCTTGTCTTCAAGCGAGTTTTGATCGCATTTTCATCAATAGGTAAAGTCGAGGCAGAATTTCCGTTGATGATTTGGATTTTCTCGATTATTTGCCCTTCGTATTGATAGGCGTCAGCTGACAAAGCACCGCTATAAAGTAGAAAGAAGGCAAGTATATATAGTGAGTAACAAGATATTTTTTTCATCATAAGTCCTTTTTGATCTCTTTCAAGCGATCAGAAGTTAAAATGATGGGAATCGACCGCTAGAGAGGAATGATGATAGAGAATCCCCTACAATAATTGCAACTTTTACAAAAAGCTTTGGGTGCATTTAAAAATGTAATGAATGTTGACAACTTGCTATGTTAGGCGGGTTGGGATCAACTGCGGCGCTTAGAGTGAGTATCAAATACATCTACTTGCACTTCCTTCAAATCTGCAAACAATCACCTTCTTGGATTAGAGGAATGTGCAATTTTTTGAGAACATAGTGCGTACAGAAAAAAGAAATTTAGCACCATAGGTGTCGAAAAAGGCCATTTTGAATAATCAAATGGATTTCGAAAGAAGCTAAGAAACAATCAGGCTATTCTGAAAAGTTTTAGAGAGCTTTAAAAGCTTCCTCTCCCAGAAAAAGCTCTGGCAAGAGTCCCACCATCGACATAGTCCAAGGAACTCCCCACAGGTAATCCAAAAGCTAAGCGAGAAATCTGGAGAGGGTAGGCAGACAATTCGCGTTTGAGATAAAGAGCGGTGGCATCACCTTCCAGGGTAGAGTCCAACGCAATCACCACTTCCTGAATGGAATGTGCTTCTATGCGTTTTTTGAGCATTTCCAGAGACAGACGTTCAGGCCCAAACCCATTAAGCGGAGAAAGCAGCCCACCCAAAACATGATATAGGCCTTTATATTCTTTGGTTTCCTCAATTGCAAAAACGTCACGGGGCGAACAGATAATACACAAGACTTGCGAGGCAAGGCGCCTTGAATCCGTACAAAAGGTACATTCGCTTTCAGATTTTAAACAGCCGCAAGCCAGGCATGTTTGAATTTTTTCCGGAACTTCTAAAAAGGTTTTAGCCATCTCAGCTAAATCCTCTGCCTTCCATTCAATCAAATGAAAAGCAAAACGTTCAGCGCTGCGCGCACCGACTCCAGGCAATTTTTTTAAGATTTGAATGAGTTTAATTAAATGGGAGGGATAACGCATAAGCTACTCTGTTTTTATTGATTATACCCAAGGAATTCAAAAAATTGAGATTTTGCAAAAACAATTTCGAGTTCCAATGGGTACAACTATAGCAAATAAAAAAGAAAAAAACAAAAGTTTGCTTCACATTTATGCACTTAGTTTTTTATCCGCAAGTTGACAGAGTGCTCTTCTATCATTTAAATCGGACTCAAGGATTCGCTGCAGTTGCTTAATCAAAGTGTTCTCAGCTTTCAAGAGGGTGTCTCTGTCCCAATGTTTCCTCAAGTCAAACTTGCGAGGGATGGTTTTAAATTTTAAATCCATTAATTTCGATAGTTCTGTAAATGAAACTTCTTGAGGATTTTGTAGGAAATCAAAAGCTTGCATTAAACTTTGTTTTGCCTTCATGGCTCCTCCGGGTAAGTCTGTACCTCCGGCATACTTTACTCGTAATGCCCAATACTCTGCTTCTGCTTTAGACGAAACAATTTCGCCAATGCCATTTTTGTAAGTATTCGCAAGGATTTCCATGGCATCTATATCCTCTCCTAGCTCTGCAGCTAACTTAAAGTATACAAAGCCGTTTTCAAAAGTTTCATGGTTCATGAGGACAATCCCAAGCTCGAGAAAAGCTGGCGTGTACGAACTCTGAGCAGCCTGTTTTAGCAAAGCGATCGCCTCCTGTGGTTCTCGCAGCGATTTCTGGAGTGCTAATTCAACTTGAGAGGGGGCATGCCCTTTCGCAGCTGCCAGGCCATACCATTTAAAGACTTCTTGCTTAGATGCTTCATAATTCATTCCTAGCTTTATTGAAAAGTAAGAGTGCTCATCAAAAAGTCGCGCATTGTAAAAAGCTCCTTCCAGGATTCCGTTTGCAAAAGCTGAGGTAAAATTTTTTATAGCCTTGTTAATCGCTCCCTTACTTAGCTCCAAAAAACCAAGCTCAAGCAAAGCTTGTGTATTTCCCTGAAAGAGCACTTTTTCAAACCAATGACGCGATTTGGTATAATAGCTACTAGCTTTAAACTTATGCCCTGCGTTTTTTGCAGCATTGCATTCATTAGCATAGATTTGCCCTAAAGCATACTGAGAAGGCCCATACCCTCTTTTTGCATTTTTTAAATGGCACTTTATGGCTTGCTCAATAGACATTTGCACCCCAAGACCATGTTGATAACAATGCCCTAGATAAAAAATAGCCTCCATGTTGCCGCTATCCGCAGCTTGCTGAAATAGTTTAAGAGCTGTTGCATCGCTGCGCTGTACGATTTTACCCTGTAAATATAGGATCCCCAGAGCTGTTTGCGCAGCAGCATCTTTGACTGAAAGCTTTTCAAGTTCAGGAAAGGCACTGGCATACAAATTAAAGGCTTCTTCAATAGACTTTACAGGATCGATGCCTTTTTCGATGAAATTTGCTAACTTAAATTGGCTCAAGGGATTTCCCTTGACTGCCCCCAAGTGATAATAGACAGAGGCTAGCGATGTTGAAGCCGGCGTGCCTATTCCCATTTCATGAAGCACACCTAGCTCATGGATAGCTATTGGGTCGTCTTTCTCGGCTTTCTTTTTGGTATAGATATAATTGATTTTGTCGATCAAGGCTTGCTGATTTTTCAATAGTTTGGTGTTAGCAATGGGATCATTTGCTCGAATCCATCTTTTTACACTATTTCTATTCAGAAACCGCGCCTGCCCCTTTGAATCTTGAACCAGGAAATTGCCACCTCCAATCCCCAAGAGACAAAACATTTTTTTTAGCCAGATAAGGATTTTTTTATTCTCAACTTTGATCCCCCTGCAGTCTTCAAATAAATCAGGGGTAATGCGCTTTCCCTTCCCATCAAATGTAGGTGCAAATGTAAACTGGATGGCCATAAAATCCTCAAAGCTTAGCGAATCGTTTCAATTAAAATTACCTGTTATACACAAGTAGAAAGACTAGCACAGAGACTAATAGTCGTCAAATAACAGTAAAGTTTTTAATGCTAGAGAATCTAAAATCTTGCATTATTATTAGTATTAAGATTTGTAAAATCAATTTTTACTCCAAAATTAAATCGAAGTATGTTACAGTTACAAGTTTAAATTTGCTTTTGGAGTCATTAAATGACAAGTCGCAAAAAAGCTCGCATCACAGGGCTTGGTTCATATTTGCCGCAACGTGTGTTAAGCAATTATGATTTAGAAAAACTAGTGGATACAAATGATGAATGGATTTCCTCTCGCACAGGGATGAAAGAAAGACGCATTGCCGCTCCGCAAGAATTCGCTTCTGATATGGGAAGAGAAGCTGCTTTGAAAGCCCTTCAACGCAGTGGTACAGATGTTAAAGATATTCAGATAATCATAGTGGCAACAACGACACCAGATTATTTAATGCCAACGACTGCAAACCTCATTCAAGCTCAAATCGGTGCCGTCAATGCGGCAGCCATGGATCTTCATGCCGCCTGTACAGGCTTTTTATACGGACTTTCCGTGGCGAAAGCCTATGTAGAATCTGGTATGTATAAACGCGTTCTTCTTGTTGCATCTGAAAAAATGTCAGCTTTCATTGACTACACAGACCGCAATACCTGTATTCTTTTTGGCGATGGAGCCTCCGCAGCGGTGATTAGCGATGAAGGCTCTGGGCTGGCAATCGACCATGTCACGCTTGGATCTGATGGGGAGGGAGCGCAGTTGATTACCTTATTAGGAGGAGGCACCCGCCACCCCTGCTCTAAGGAATCGTTAGAGCAAGGCCTGCATTTTTTCCGCATGTCTGGTAAAGAGGTTTTTAAACAAGCTGTGCGCCGGATGACAGCTGCCGCTGAAACATGCATCGCAGAAACAAACCTATCCTCAGATAAAATTAGCTGGCTTGTGCCACACCAAGCCAATGAACGCATTATCGATGCTGTAGGCAAAAACTTTGATATCCCTGTATCGAAAATTTACAAAACTGTGCATAAATATGGGAACACTTCCGCCCCCAGCGTGGCGATCGCTCTCGACGAACTCACCCAAGAGCATTCCATTGCCGAGCAAGAGCATCTCCTATTAGTTGCTTTTGGAGCAGGACTCACATGGGGAGCCTCAATATTGACAAAGTGCCACTCATCTTAAGGTAAGGATTAATCATGTTTCAAAAGATTGCTTTTATTTTCCCAGGTCAAGGCTCTCAATATCCTGGAATGGGGAAAGATTTTGTAGAAGCCTTTCCGTTGGCCAGGGAAATTTTCGAAGAAGCCGATGATTTATTAAAACGCAATCTCTCAAAAATTATTCTTGAAGGTCCAGAACCGACCCTCACCGAAACCAAAAATAGCCAAACGGCGATTTACGTCACGAGTTATGCCATCCTGCGTGTGGTACAGCAAGAATATCCGGCTCTCAAGCCCCAGATTTGTGCTGGCTTGAGCTTGGGTGAATATACAGCTGCCACAGCTGCCCATAAAATTTCCTTCGCAGATGGATTGCAACTCGTCCAGGCACGCGGAGAATTCATGAATGATGCCTGTGAAAAAAATGCTGGAACTATGGCCGTAGTGCTGGGGCTAGACGCGCAGACCGTGGAAAAAATAGTGAAAGAGCTCCACCTCGCCCAAGATTTATGGGTCGCTAACTTTAATTGCCCAGGGCAGGTGGTGTTATCTGGCACGCTCAAAGGCATAGAGGCCGGTTCAGCTGCTGTGAAGGCTCAGGGCGCTAAACGCGTGCTGCCCCTCCAGGTGCACGGCGCCTTCCATAGCGGCTTGATGCAAGAAGCTGAGGTACGCCTAGCTGAAGTCGTCCAACGCGCAGCTATCCAGGAAAGCCCCATCGATTTAGTGATGAATGTCACCGGCCAAGTCGCGCAGAGCGTCTCCGCCATCCGTGAAAACCTCATTAAGCAAGTCACGCAATCGGTACGTTGGCAGCAAGGGATTGAATCGATGCAGCTAAAAGGATGCGATCTTTTTATTGAGTTCGGATGCGGCAAAACGTTAGCTGGATTTAATAAAAGAATTGGTGTGACAGCCCCCACGCTTTCGATTGAAACTATAGCCGATTTAAAAGCTCTTGCAGAACTATTTCACTAGACTTAACTAAAGTGAGGAATGAGATGTCTTTACCAGAAGGAACTATAGCCTTAATTACTGGCGGCAATGCCGGCATAGGAAAAGCTATCGCCCAGCAATTCGCGTTAGCTGGAGCTCAAGTGATTATTTTTGGAACCAATGCTGAACGCGGACAAAGCGCTATCGATGAAATCAATACCCTGACAGGGAAACAAACAGCCTGGTTCTACAGTGTCAATGTGGCGCAAACCGCCGAAGTCGAAGCCGCAGTCCAGCAGGTTTTAGAAAAATTTGGGCGTGTCGATATCCTCGTCAACAACGCCGGCATCACCCGTGATGGCCTCCTGATGAAAATGAGCGAAGAAGCTTGGGATGAAGTCATGGATATCAATGTCAAATCCTGTTACAATCTCTGTCGAGCCTTAGCCCGATCCATGATCAAAGCCCGCAAAGGCAAGATCATCACCATCAGTTCCGTTATTGGCTTGACAGGAAATGCTGGCCAAGTGAATTATGCATCTTCCAAAGCTGCATTGATTGGATTTACAAAAGCTCTCGCGAAAGAGTTAGCTCCGCGCAATATTTGTGTAAACTGTATAGCTCCAGGATTCATTGAAACACGCATGACAGATGCCATGACTGAAACACAAAAAAAATCAATTTTAGACTCAATTCCCCTTGGTCGAATGGGAGTCCCCGAAGATGTGGCACACACAGCCTTATTCTTAGCTTCTTCTGCCTCAGACTATATGACTGGCCAGGTGTTAGTAATCGACGGTGGCATGGTCATGTAAGTCTAGACCGAAAAAATTATTTTTTATTCTAATCCCAAAAAAAGGAAAAAATATGTCTACAGAACAAGAAGTAATTGATATTGTCGTCGAGCAACTTGGCGTCGATAAAGATGAAGTCACACTCGATAAGTCTTTTGTAGAAGACCTCAACGCAGATTCCTTAGATCTTACTGAGTTAATCATGACGTTTGAAGAGCGCTTTGGCTGTGAAATTTCAGAAGAGCAAGCTGAAAAACTGAAAACTGTCGGAAATGTCGTCGATTTCATTGAAAAACGAACAGATAAAGAGTAGTTGTATGAAAAAATGCACAACATTTGTTCTGCTCACTCTACTACCCCTTATGCTTATCAGTTGCTACCGCATGCCAGGTGAGAATGATTGTTCTGTGATCCCCACCACAAACAATCTTTCCATTACAGGCCAAGGCAATAAGGATAATTGGACACCAAATTTACAATACTAGATTGATCCCAGGGAATTTACCAAAATTCCTGGGGTCTTTCCTTTATAATGATGTATAACACCGGAAAAATCCATGATTAAAGTCAGCTTAGAAAGCCTTCAAGAGCACCTCGTTAAAAAAAAATTCGCTGTTAAATTCCAGCCTGAAACAAAACAGCTCTATATGGTTTTCCAAATCGATAAAAAAGAATACCCTCTTTTTATCCGTATTCTGAGTGGAAATAATTTTGTACAACTCCTCCTTTTCTTCCCAGGGAATATCAGGCCAGCGCGTTTTAATGAAATTGCCAGATTGCTGCATTTAATCAATAAGGAAATAGATGCTCCCGGCTTCTGCATCGATGAAGAAAGCGGCTATGTCTTTTATCGCAGCGTAATCCCCGCAGTTGAACAAAAAATTGATCCGACACTGCTTGAAAACTTTATTAATGCTTCAGAACTTCTGTGCAAATCGTTTACCCCTGTTATTACCAACGTGGCCACCGGAGTGCTCGACTTCAACTCAGTTTTGAAACGCAGTATAGAAGAAAAAAAATCCAACCCCGCATTTTCTTGAGACATGAGTTTAAAACCCCTTTTCTACGATACAGAAACCACGGGCGTACGCGCAGATAAAGACCGAGTCATTGAATTGGCCGTCTATGACCCTGAAACGAACCGCACGTTTGAAAGGTTAATTAATCCCGGCGTCCCCATTCCCCCTGAAGCCACAGCCATCCATCATATCAGCGATGACATGGTTGCTCAGGCCCCTTCTTTTGCCGAAATTATCGAGGAATTTAAGGACTTTTGTGCCGGTGATGTCGTTCTCGTCGCCCATAATAATGATCAATTTGATGTGCATTTTCTACGGAATGAATTCTTCCGCTGCCAGCAGGAGCTTCCTTCCTGGAAATTCTTTGATACTTTGAAATGGGCACGACGCTATCGTCCAGACCTGCCGCGCCATACACTGCAATCTTTGCGGAATGTTTACGGAATAGCCGAAAACAATGCTCACCGTGCCTTAGATGACGTCTTGGTTCTCTACCAAGTCTATATGAATATGATCGATGACCTATCTATGGATGAAGCTTATGCTCTATTAAATCAGCCAAAGGACATTCAACACATGCCTTTCGGCAAGCATCAAGGAGCATTGCTAAAAGATGTACCCGCTCATTATGTCAAATGGCTCGCCAACACAGGCGCTTTTGACAAAGCTGAAAATGCTCAGTTACGCAACTGCTTCGAGAAACTAGGCCTGCTCGTCCCCGCTTAAAAATGAAGAGGCAAAAATGCATACTGCGATTTTAGGCTGTGGTTACCTTGGGAAAGCACTGGCTGCTTCGCTTACCCAAAATGCCCACCAAGTGAGTCTTTCCACGCGACAGCCTGAAAAACTAGAGTCCTTGAAGGAGTATGCAGCTAAAGTTGTTCTAGTGAATCATTCCTTAGAACCTTTGCTGCAGGGTCAAGAAAATTTGATTGTGGCGGTTGCCCCAGGCACTGGCGAATCTTATCAGGCCACCTACCTCGACACCGCCCTTAGACTAGCCTCTCTAATCCCTAAATTCCCCTCTATTAAACACATTATCTACATTGGAAGCACCTCCGTCTACGGCGAGCATGCAGGCCAATGGGTCGATGAAACAACTCCTCCTCTCCCACTGAATGCACAGACCCAGATCCTTTTGGAAACTGAAAAAGTTTTCCTAAGTTTATCGAATGCCTCGCGCAAAGCCTGTATTTTACGCCTCGGTGAAATTATTGGCCCTGGACGCGAACTTAAAAATCGCTTCAATTCAGCTGAAAGGAAAATTTTTCCCGGCACAGGTGATAATTATACGAATTTGATCCATCTAGAGGATATTCTTTCAGTCGTTGATTTTGCCTTAAAGGAATCATTTGAAGGAATTTACAACGTTTGCTGTGAACTCCACATCCCACGAAAAGAGCTTTACGAATTACTTTGCAGGCGGAATAATTTGCCGATTCCCCTCTGGGATAAGCAAAAAGCAAATTTTCATGGAGGAAATAAACGCGTCTTTTGTGGTAAACTGAATCTAAGTGGATATTCGACTCCATTTCGCTCTCCCTATTGAGACATTTAACTTACCCAACGATGACGTTGAAGAAATGTTCAACCACTTTAAGCCCGGATTGCGTCAGCGCAGCTGGTCTTTTGGCCATTCCTGAATTAGATATTTTATCTAATGTAAAGGAAAAACTATTTTAACTGAGTATCTCGACTTGTACATTCTTACGAAAGGCGCCAAAGGCCTGCAAGAGAGAATTTACAATAGAGAGTAAAGAAGTCATACTTCTTAATTCATGTGTGAAATCACCAACTCAGATTAATACAAACTCTTGTTTGCTTTTTTAAGAATTTGTCCGGCGAGGCAGACTTTTAGACAAGCTCTACACAAGAGTCTAATAACTCAATTTAACCAGGATCCTGATATGCTTCTCGGAGTATTATTGGTTCTTGCAGCATGTTTAATTTGGGGACTTATTTTTGTGGTTCCGCTTTTCATGGCAGGTTTTACTGCCTTTGAAGTTGTACTGGGACGACATTTATGTTTTGGCACGCTTTCCATCTGTCTTTTATTCTATATTTGGGGGCGCGGCGCACTTCACATTTCGCGAGAAATGATTTTTAAAGCCTTACTTTTTGCACTTGTAACGAATATCATCTATTACACCACGCTAGTGCTAGCTCTACGCAGTGCCAGCCCAGCCGTCACAGCTTTAATTAGCGGGTTAAGTCCTATTACCATAGCTCTCTATGGAAACTTAAAACAACGCACCTACAGCTTTAAAAGCTTGCTGGTGCCCAGCATCCTGATTTTGCTCGGATTGATTTTAGTCAATATCCCGGCCCTGGAGAACCGGTGGTTTTCAGATAACATTGAAAACTATCTTTTCGGGCTGGTCTGTGCACTAGCAGCACTCATTGCCTGGACATGGTATGTGGTCGCTAATGCCGAGTTTTTGAAAAGAAATCCAGGATTGCCTGCAAGTCAGTGGGCAACGATGATTGGCGCAGCCACTTTTTGCTGGGTCGCACTCCTTGGGATCACGGTTGGAATTGTGGATGCCACTATCATTGATATCGCTAAAATCGATCCTTTTGAAGAACGATTTATTATATTTTTAACAGGATGCTTAATCCTAGGAATTGTGTGTTCCTGGATAGGATCCTATCTATGGCATCGGGCCAGCACTCTGTTGCCTATCGCACTAGCCGGACAGTTAACTGTTTTCGAAACCGTATTTGCCCTCATGTTTGTTTTTTTTGTGGAAGCGAGAATTCCTTTCGCCAGTGAAGTCCTTGGAATACTTATCATGTTAGCAGCAGTCGTTGGCAGTTTGTGGATGCTTGAAAAACGCAAAAAGCCCATCAAAGAAATCGCAAAACACTGATGTTCAGGCTTGGAACTGGAATCCCCTTCAAAGTAGCCCCTCACGTATTGCGGACTTCAACTGTAATTTATTTAAAACAGCTGGGATTCCATGATCGTGTCTTAAGAAACCAATGCAACTGAAAAGGCCCAATTGGTGTCTTAGATCATTTCGAGGAATAACGCCAAGTGCCTACGAGGAAACCTGCATCGATATTTAAGGCATGACGTATCTGATCAATATGCTTATAGCAAATAGATTCGAATGCATACCCGACCCCAACTTTCCCAGCTGCTTGGTTAGAATGGGAAGTCCAAAAGCCATCGTTTGTTGCCTCTTTAGCAATAGTTTTTAAATTTGGCTCGATCCAATGAAGAGCCCTTTTACAGACCTGTTACATGAAAAAATACACATGAGGGAGAATCCATAAGGTTTTTAATGAGATAAGTTTTCCCAACTCTAGGACGTCCATAAATGAGACGCGGTCTCTTAGATGACCAATGATATTTTTCTGTCACATTTTCAGTCTTAGGATTTCTCTTAGCCATATACCTTTTTAGAAATCTGTACTATCCCGCTGGTTTTTAGCCAATTAACCTAGCAGTAAAAACTCATTTTCATGTTTGATCCGCCGCTTTTGCTTGTATCAAACGCGGAGGATGACGACAAGCTTTTCGCATTAGCTTTCATTTTCAGGCTTAGAGGACTGGTATCGCTTATCGAACTTGTCGGACTTATCTGGGCGCGCTAGCAGCGTTAGTTGCCTGGACATGGTATATGGTCGCTAACGCTGAGTTTCTTGAAGAGAAATCCGGGACTGCCCGCAAATCACAGGGCAACTATGAGTGGCGTTGCCACCTTTTGCTGGGTCTCTCGCCTTGGGATCATTGACCGGAGATAAAGCCAAAAGATCTAAGTTATTATGGGCTATATTTAGTGAATCTACCCTTATCAAAGACCAGTCTCTCTTTGAGAGTCTGTATCACCTGAGTTGTTCCTAGAAATTCTTTTGCCGGCTTATCCAGATGAGAGCTTATCGATTTAAAAATTAAGTAGGAAAGCTCTCCACCCCCTCTTGCGGTACTGACTCCCATGACATCCGGATGAGTCTGGAGTATATACCCAAATGCTAAATCCTTAGTAATTTTTCGAAGCCTACTTTCGCTATCCGCATCTTGGAAAGGGGGGAAGTTATCTTCACCAATTTTAAAATGTACAATATCGGGAAAAACTTGGAATTCGGCCTTGATATAGGGTGTTTTAAAGCTATGTTTACTTTCTTTACCCTTCTCGCTTTTTTCTTTTCTGATTTCATCCACAAGATCGTTATAATTTAATAATATGTTTCGCACAAAAACGCGTTCTTCCTCATTAAGTTTTCGAAATTTGATTAAACTGTCCTCTTTTGAATGCGGCAAGGAGATTTTTTCTATAAGCGATTCAGTTAATCCATCTTCTGCTTTTAGCAAAGTTGTTAAATCGTCTTTTTTTCCTTTTTCTAAGATTTTTCCGCTAGCTTTTGTGATTTTTTGATTTTTACTATCCAGTGGATCGGCAATGTGAGCTTTTTTATTTTTGAAATAATGATGGGCGTAGAATCCATAAGCGGAAAGACTTCCTAAAGCAAGGCCTCCTATAAGAATTTTATTTAGAAATTTAATAAAGGGGGATGTTTTTTCATTTGAAACTTTTCGCAGAGGAAAATCAAGAACAGCGCGTACAGCTTCTTTGATAGTCGTCATTAAAAAGATCTCCAAGTAGCAACTTTCAAGATCTAAGATATTTCTATTATACTGGCTCTTGACTAAAGCTTCAAAGTTTTTTTCCCGAGCATGGAAAGCTTTTCCGGAAGAAAACCACATAGTTTTTAACTATGTGGCCTTAAGTTAAATACCGGCTCGATATCCAAAAAGCAGGGAAATAACAAACAGAATCAAAAACAGCACAAATAAAATCTTTGCGATTTGTGTGGCTGTTCCAGCAATACCACCGAATCCGAGAACTCCGGCGATGATAGCAATAATTAAAAAGATCACAGCCCAAGTTAACATAGTTTCCTCCAGGTTAGCGGGTATTTAAAACGTTATAACGCCTAAATTCACCATAAAATTCTATTTTATTAGAGTCAATTTATTTCAAGTAGTAATGGGATAGTTAAATCCCTGTAATACACGCTCCATCGATTCGGGCGTAACTTTTAATGTCCCTGAAAAAGCCGTATCCAGTGAATAAATCAGAAATAATAAGAAGGCAATAGCTGCGGCTAATATCGCAGCCATTAAGAGATGCGGAATTAAACTTTCTAAGCCAAAAAACCAAAAAAAGATAATTAATGTCAGACCACCCAAAATAAGCAAAATCCACATTTCAATCCCCAGCGATTCTCGGCTACCAACGAGTCTGGCTAGGCGTGTATTGGTTAAATTATTTAGTTTATTAATCGATTCCGCATACCAAATCTCCTGCTTTTTAGTTTCAAGCTCCACACGATAATAAGCGGCCCAGACATCCTTTAAGCTTTGGATCGTCGTTTTACTGAAAATGCCCAGGGGCATAAGATCCCATTCATCCTCGATCACACTTTGCGCGTATTTTTTAATTGAGTCGCGAATATCCTGCGCATATTTTGGCGGGAAAACCTCAGCATCGCGATACAGGTCAACCAGATAGCTAGCTTCAATTTCTGAAATTTCTTTTATCTTATCAAATCTTTGCTGCACGTTGACCACCGTGAAGGCCAGTAAAACCGCATAAAGCACACCCAAATTGTTGAAAACATACCCAGCTACATCGTGATGCGCTTTTAAATATTCAAAATTCACTAATCTACGTACGACTATAACGCCCACAATCGAGAAAAGAATAAAAAACGCCACCGTGATGGCTGCGCCGAAAACCCATGGAAGTGTTTCAAAGTATTGAATAATGTCCATTCTTGCTGAATTAACAAAAAGAGATTTTATCCTCATTAACTATTATGGTCTATTGACACAAGTCATTGAATACGGCATACAAAAGACAATATATTATTTTAAATAATTCTGAGGATCTATGAGATCGTTATGGAAAGGTTCGTTAAGTTTCGGGCTTGTCAATATTCCTGTGCAAATGTTTACCGGCAGTCAAACGCAGGAGTTAAAATTCACGCTCTTACACAAAAAAGATCACTCTCAGATTCGCTATGCACGCATTTGTAAAGAAGAGGAGAAAGAAGTTCCCTGGAGTGATATCGTCAAAGGATATCCTAGTGAAAAGGGGGACTATATTGTGATGACTGATGAAGACATCCAGAAAGCCATCGCCGAAAAATCAAATTTAATCGAAATCCTCTTCTTTACCAATCAAAGTGAAATTGATCCGATATACTTTGAAAAACCTTATATCTTAACACCTGATAAATCCGCTGATAAATCTTATGGATTGCTCATTGAGGCCCTCAAAAAATCCAAAAAAACGGCCGTTGTACGCTATGTCATCCATAGCCGTGAGCATATTGGAGCCCTTTCACCTTATGGCAATTTTATTCTTTTGAATCAACTGCGTTATCAAAGCGAATTGGCTGATCTAGCTGAATTAAAAGAACCCTCTCAGTATAAAGGTTCTCCAAAAGAAGTCGATATCGCCATGCAATTAATCAAACACATGGAAAAAAAATTTAATCCTGAAGAATTTCAAGATACCTATGTAGAGACACTCAAAAAAGCCATTAAACAAAAAGAAAAAGGTAAAAAAGTGGTTGCCCCTGCCAAAGGACCTGCTCCTTCTAAAAAAATCCATGATATCATGTCTCTGCTCAAAGCTAGCCTGGATGAGCAGGAAAAGAAACCCAAAAAACGCGCGTAGGTTATGATGTCACTCAAAGAATATAAATCCAAAAGAGATTTCTCGGAAACAAATGAGCCTAAGCCTGCTCGAGCTAAAAAAAGTACGCAAGTACTCCATTTTTGTGTGCAAAAGCATGCAGCTTCCCACTTGCATTATGATTTTCGCTTAGAATTAGATGGCGTATTACTCAGCTGGGCTATTCCTAAAGGTCCTTCAATGAACCCAGCCGATAAAAGGTTGGCGATCCAAGTAGAAGACCATCCTCTCGATTACCGTCTTTTTGAAGGGGTCATCCCGCAAGGCAACTATGGAGCTGGCACAGTCGAGCTATGGGATGAGGGAACATACTCCACACCCGATAAGGATATTCAAAAAGCCATGCATGCTGGTCTTAAAAAAGGGCATGTGGATATTGAACTGCATGGAAAAAAATTGCAGGGAAGATTTGCTCTCATTCATTTAAAAAATTCCGAGAAAGGGAATCAATGGCTCTTAACCAAAAGTAAAGATGACTTTGCCACCGAGGAAAATATCTTACTTCAAGAAGGTTCTGTAAAAAAAAAAGCGTCCACTTAGGCAAAAAAAGTCCGCTACCTGATTGGGTTAAACCCATGCTAGCCACGTTAGTTGATAAGCCTTTTGAGAGTTCTGAGTGGATTTTCGAGATCAAATGGGATGGTTATCGCACGCTCAGTCATATTAAATCGGGAAAAGTCGAGCTGCTTTCACGTAATCAACTCTCCTTCAATCATTTATTTCCTACAATTGCGAACGCTCTGGCAAAAATCCCCAAAGATGCCCTTCTTGATGGCGAAGTCATTATCATCGATGAAACAGGCAAACCAAGTTTTGAGCTACTCAAAAACTACCAAAACACTCCTACAGGACATCTTTGCTACTATGTCTTTGATATTTTATTTTACAATAAGTTTGACCTGCGCGAAGTCCCCTTAATCGAACGTAAAAAAATTCTACAGGAAATTCTAAGCGATCTACACTCTCCCTTAATCCGCTATACTGATCATATAGAAGGCAATGGCATCAATTTTTTTAAGGAAGCTGCCAAAAAAAATCTGGAAGGGATCATCGGCAAGAAAAAGCTAAGTGTCTATCAGTCTAAACGCAGTTCTGATTGGGTCAAGATTAAAACATCACTCAGGCAAGAGGTGGTCATCGGTGGCTTTACCGAACCCCGCGGATCGCGTGAAAAATTTGGCGCCCTCTTGCTAGGGATCTACAATAAGAATGAGCTGGAGTATATTGGACATGTGGGAACAGGTTTTACCCAGCAGGCCCTTAAAGAGCTTTACGCCAAAATGCAGCCGCTGATTACCAATAAATGTCCCTTTAAAGCGACACCCAAGCCCAATCAAAAAGTGACCTGGCTCAAACCTGTATTAGTCGCTGAAATCGCTTTTGCAGAATGGACCAAGGCCAAAATCGTTAGGCAACCTTCATTTATAGGATTACGCATGGACAAGAAAGCCAAGGAAGTCGTTGAGGAAAAACCAGTTAAAATCAAGAAATCTACTCCATCTAAGGAAGAGCCCTCCCTCACTAATTTAGATAAAGTTTACTGGAAGCAGGAGTCGATTACAAAAGGCGAAATGATCGATTACTACCGCTCTGTAGCGCCTTATTTACTCCCTCATTTAAAAAACCGGCCACTGATGCTGCACCGGTATCCAAATGGCACTGATCAAGCAGGCTTTTATCAGAAAAATATGGACACAGCTCCAAGTTGGGTCGCAACAGCTGAAATTCGCCATAAGACAAAAAGCGATCATTATGTGCTGGTGCAAAACTTGGAAACGCTTTTGTACGTAGCAAACCTGGGTTCGATCGAGCTCCATCCGATGATCACCCAAATGAATGCCCTGGATCACCCTGACTTTTTAGCCATTGATTTAGATCCGCACGAAATTTCATTTAAAAAAGTAGTGCAGTGTGCACTCGTAGCTCATGAGCTCCTTGAAGAATTAAGCATTCCTAATTACTGCAAAACTTCAGGCGGGACAGGTTTGCATATCTATATCCCCTTGCATCAACGCTATTCATTTACCCAAACAGAACCCTTTGCTTTGCTCCTGGCGCATCTGGTGCAGGAAAGATTACCCGAAATTATTTCTCTCGAAAGAATGCCTGATAAGCGCAAACAAAAGGTCTATTTTGACTATGTCCAAACAGGTCATGGGGGACGCACCATGGCAGCTCCTTACTCGTTGCGGGCTCGCCCGCACGCTCCGGTTTCGACCCCTTTAAAATGGAATGAAGTCACAGAAAAGTTGGACCCACTGGCATTTAATATCCACACTGTCCCTACCCGCCTAAAAAAAACAGGAGATTTATTTAAAGATGTACTAACTAAACATATTGATTTAGAAAAAATATTAAAGAAAATAAATAAAAAATAGTCCATAAAATGTTTTTATGATATAATACATAGTATCTTTTCTTTTAAAGAGGCCATATGTTTCCTATTCATAAAAATGGATCTTCGCGCTGTTTCTTCGGCACCTTTACCCCTGAAACCGATTTTCCTACTCCAACCGGCAAAAAAGGAGTCCAATCTTACAGTCGTTTAAAAGGTTTGCTGATGCATATCTTCAAAAAAACGTATGCGCTAAAAGATAATGACGGGAAACGATGGT
This sequence comes from Parachlamydia sp., assembly GCA_002786175.1. Lineage (GTDB taxonomy): Bacteria > Chlamydiota > Chlamydiia > Chlamydiales > Parachlamydiaceae > Parachlamydia. The sequence goes on along the minus strand of PEQL01000027.1, from coordinate 458 downwards.
TTATTAACAAAAATTCAACTCTGGCGTGGATTAAGCGTCATGAAACGCATATTGTGGATAACAACATCCGCTTAAATATTGCTGAAAAGTTAAAAAATCCAACTCAGGCGAATGTACAGGAGGTGATTAAAACCATTTGTGAAGCCGCACATAGAATCCCGGAGCCACCAAGCGCAGCGAAAATTCAACAAAGCCATGCATTCATCGAAAAAATGTGGGCTGATTATCTGAGTCATACGAACCTGGGGGCCCCAGCCTCGTTGGAGCAATTTGCCGGAGAAATGCAACAGGACAATGGGGTGATGACTAATATTGAACCCGATTTTCGATTGGCTAATCTTCCATTAAAACTGCGAAATGATCCCTTTGCGCTTTTTATGCCTGTGCAAGTTAAGCCCACTGACCCCCTTGAATTAAAAGTATTGACAGACGCGCTGCAAGCCGCTTTTACCACAGGG
>PEQL01000026.1 GCA_002786175.1 Parachlamydia sp. | reverse complement strand
CGCAAGATCTGGCACAAATGCCCTTTACGAACTAATCTCCCACAGAGATGTTCAACACCCTCTTCGTCATTTTCTTCCACTGAATCACCAACATGGGGGGAGATATTCGGTTTCTCCAAAAAGGATAAAGCTAAGCGACAAAAGTCTGAGCTAAAACAATTCCTGCAAAACAAGTCACGAATGAGAATAGACGACCTAATTCTTCTGGAACAAGTCATGACAAGAAACGTGGTAAATTTGGTGAGGTCTTTAAAAGAATAACTGATTTCAAGGGTAGCTAGACAAGAAGTTGTTGATCTTTCATTTGATTGAATTATAAAGCGCCAGCCATTCGATGGTTTGCGCTTTTTTTATTTATTAATTTAAACGTTTAATAGTCTGTACGTATTTTCCGAAAAAAATCGTGACAATCTTTAATCTTGATTCTTTGTAGAAAAAGTTTTAAAACTCCAGTTAGTTTAACTTTTTTAAAATTGGTAAAGGAAGGGATTATGCAATTAACTCGATCAGGCGACCCCACAGAGATGACAGGATATCCTCCATGCACTTTCAGCGTGGATGGAGATTACGATGTCTATATGAAGAAAAAACCTGAGGATTTAAAAGGTGAAGATTTTAGAATTCGGCAAATTATTCTATGTTTCATTGAAGAGCTCCATATGAAGGGAGAAAAGGCACCGAAAACAAAGCAAGGTCCTGGAAGGTATCTTCAAGTGCCCGGGGGAAATTCAAGTCAAAGGTATTTTAGCACAACATATACTACTTTTGGCCCGAGTGGTGGATCTCGAATGGAATCAGCTTTGAAATATTGTTATGGCAAGCTTCATGTTGAAAATGGACAGGCAACACATTTAACTATTAATGAAGGTTGGGGTGAAGGCATCTTTGATGAGAAATTTAAGCAGAAAAAATATCAAGTAGCGGTCAAATTAAGGCGGACGGTGTTTGAGCCAAAACGTTGCTACCAATTTTTTCATTTAGAAAATTTAAAATTTGATTATTTTAAATCGGAGGAAGAGTTTAAACAGCATTATCTTGCAGCAGGCAAGAGATTAAATGTGGGACTTTTTCCAGACATTTTAGGGCCAGGACCCAAAAAACCTCTACTGGAACGGATGTTTGGTCCTTCATCAAGCGAATTTCTGAAAGTGCACCAAGCAGCTATGGAGCAAATAGCTCCGACTGGAGAAAAAGAGACAATAAACCTTAATCCTGAAAAAAAGCCTAAAAAATCTAATTGGAAACGACAGGTTTTTGGAGGGTCAATTTTCATGCTGTTTTTAAAAGACGAAAAAGAGGGGTAAATTTTTTTGCCCAGATGAAAGGCAAAAGGAGAAGATGGGTCATCTTCTCCTTTAAGTAAGGGATTTTGGCATTTCTAGCTAAGCCTTAAACCTCATTAGACTATTTTAGATAATCTCCAGTATACTCGGAATTATCAACTCCTGGATCGATGCATGAAGAGAATTCAAAGGATTGCTCATAAACTACTCCTAATTTAAACTGAAATTTTTAATTAATGTGTAGGGAAAAGAAAAGTCTTATAAAAGTCAAATTAAAATTGGTTGTGAAGTGGCTTTCACGCTATCCCCGCAAGGTAATGTTTAAGACCTTAGTCCTAGCGAAGATTTTTTTCTCTGTCAAAGTCAAATAAATCTTGTCGTCAAGTAAGCAAAGAATTACTTTTGAAGCTCTAAAAACAACCACAGGTCTTTCTTATGTTTGCAACCAGTACAGAACAATCTATTTTTGCAGAATATCCTTTATGTGTTTTTCAAAAGGATGGAGAGTATAAAGTCTGCGTAAAAGATGAAGATTATGTAGAAATCGAGGAACAAGGCGAAAAAATTCGTCAAATTACCATACGCTTTATTGAAAGCTACTTTTTAGATCCTGTGGAAACTATAAAAATTCTGAGTTCAGACTCCATGGGTAAACTTGGAGATGAACAACGGGCGGATCGAATCAGAGCGATTGCGTGTCGTTTCGGCAGGCTTTATGTCAGAGATATGAGGGCGCTTGCTTTAACAATCGATAGGAAACTCTGGCGGCGGATATTCAAAGATCAAAAAGACAATCGAATAAGAGTCTTGCTAGAAGTTGTGGGACCTAAAGTGCATAATATTTTTCATTTGAAGATTGTGCAAGTAGATTGCTTTGAGTTAATTTCGAAATATCCCGAACAATTTAGAAAAGCTGTCGAAAAGATCCAATATAAATGTGCTAGCTATGCCTCAAAACCCCATAAATACACGATTCAAATTCCCAATGTGACAGCAGTTTTAGAACCTTCATCGGAAGATTTATATCGAATAAATCACCCTTCAGGCTATCTGTCTTGAACCTTCAGGCTATCTGTCTTGAAAATGGGCGAAGAAAATTTAAAAAATAATTGACTGTAACGCCCTGCTACGATAGTCTGTTAATTATTTTTGTAAAATACATCCGTTTTTCAGAGGATTTTCTTTATGTTTCCTGTAAGTTTAGAGAATAAATTGGCTTTTTATGAGCTGGGATTTCACCCAGAAACTTTTGTCACAAAACCCTTAATTGCAAAAATTCGCGCTCAGCTAGAATGCATTAAAAAAGAGGAGCGTGCAGAAGCGAAAGAGGATTTAAGCAGAAAGCTAGCTAACGTCTGTCGATGCTATGTCATTTACTTAGAAAACACGGGTAGTTCTATCGATTTAAAAAATATCCTTTTGAATCTCATCGAAAAAAAGGCTCCTGAAGATCTTCCCGACATGGAGCTACATGAAATGTTGGACCATCTTCTCGAGTGCTATGTGGCAGATACTTATAAGACGATTGCCACCAAAAAAGGTGTGCGCACATTAAGAAATCTTATAGAGGGCATTAAGGCATGTGATGACCGTAATGAAAAAAGCGACAAAGTTAGGGTGTTAACGCAGAAATGTAAAGAGTTAGAGGGAAAGAAGGCTAAACGGCTAGGAACACTGCTGGAAATTGCACGCATCGCCACCTTGAACAGGGTGGGAAAAACTGCAAGTCAATTTGAAGGGATTGTCGAAACTCGCACTAACTTCCCTGAGCTTGCAAATGCGATTCAAGTGGAAGTCCTCATTTGGGAATCAGGGTATGGTGTAGGCCATGTCGCTGTTAAAATTGGGGATGCGTACACAAGTTTTTGGCCAAGTAGCGACAAATATAGCATTACAGAGGGTGTTAAGAGCAAGTGTAACACTTACTTGGATGATCTGGTTTCAGAGAGACGTCCCCCCGATCATAAACTTTCCCTTTACGGTCTGAGGAATGCTGATAAAATGATTAAAGCCTTTGAGATTCTCCAGGGGGTGAATTGGAAAGCCAATGCGTGTGGGAAGAAAAGTTGTAGTGAGACGACGGCGAGAAATTGCTCAAGTATGGCGGCTACTTTATTGATTTATGGGGGACTAAGAGATCTTTTTCCCGCGGAAGAGAGAAACCAAATATTTCCAGGCGTTCCTGAACCTGAAAAAATTCAGATGATGTTAGATGACATGGAAAAAAGAATGTCTCCAAAGAAAAAAGAATATCGCGATGTTTCACAAAAAGGTAAGAAGGTTGATAATATCGGAGGGTTTTTTGGCAGCATAGGTGTAAAGTATTGGAAGCTGTTAACGAAACATAGTGTTTTACCTAATAATTTTCTGCCTCCCATAAGCCGGGCATGTGAAATTGAAAGAAAGAAATATGGAACTCAACTGGTTGAGTTTAGAAAAAATCGACACGAACAGAAGCAAATTATCCATAAAAACATTGCCCGCATTGTAGGGGTGAATTTCAAAGCATATTTTGCGGAGTATAAGATAGGTTTAATGAATAATATTGTGGATATGAACAGTCTGAGAGCTCGATTGAGCTGCTCTGAAATGAAACAGAGACAGCAAGACTTTTTTCAGGAGAGTTTGGGTACTGCAAAATCATTATATAAGAACCTTATTCAGAAATGTTTGAATGGGGAACTAAGTGAGCAAGGGATCGGGGAAGAAGCTGAGGCGATTATAAGAGTTGAAGAAAAACTACAGAATTATCGACTGACTCGCGGTACAATTTGGTACAAGGAGTGGCAGGGTGAGCCTGGTGGAGAAAAAGAGATGTAATATGGTAGCTTCCTAAACTCTTAAAACTAACCTTAAGGCTTAATTATGTTCGGTTTAAAATCATCTTCAGCATCTTCTGAAATTCCTGCATTCCCTTCATGTGTTTTTAAAAAAAATGGGGACTATAAGGTGTGTCTCAAAGAAGAGGGTTTTGTAGATTTGGAGGACCAAAACCAGCGCATTCGACAAATCACAATCTGCTTTCTTGAGAGCTTTTTCACAGATCCATTTGAAGTGATCAAAAAAATTGAATCGCCGGACCCAACCACCCCCGGAACGAATAGAGCTTATAAAGCTCCACCGGGATATGAAAGAGACGAGGCTATAAAGAACCGCTACGGCAAACTTGTAGTGAAAGGCAAGGTGGCTAAAACTTTAACGATCAGTCGAGACTGCTGGCGCACTATATTTAATGAGAAGTTCCATAAGGAAGACTACCAGGTAAGGGTTTTATTAGAGATAGAAGAACCTAAAATTCATCAGGTATTTCATTTAAAGGGTCTTTCTGTAGATATGTTTGATGTAAGCTCTGACTATGAGCTGAAGTTTCGGATGACAGCACATAAAATGGAGCAAAAGGCTATACACTACGCTTTAAAAAAGAGATGTTATCCTTACTCTATTCAAATGCCAAAGGTCACGGCCGCGGTTTCTAAGTCCTGATGTGCAGACCAAAATCTGCCTGCAGGTCAAAACTCATTATGGCGAAACTTTTTAATCTAATTTCCTTCAAATAGGCTTCTAAGGGTCCAAAACTAATCCAAGGTATTCTTATAAATGCTACCGGTCCAGCAAGGTCTGTTAAGGCACAAAGAAGGCCTGCCCATAAAGTTTCGTTGCAGATAACTCTGTTTGAAAGATGGGCAGGCTCAAACCTTAATTTTTAATACCTGAGCGCCCAGAGGAAACTGTCATTTCACATTGGGTAAGCGATTTTTTAAGGAGCTTTTTTTGGCATTTTGGCTAGCGTGCCCCACAGATATTTGAGTATGCCAATCTCGTCAGATTGCTTACGCTGTATGATGAACTTAGCAGATCCTCCTTCGACATTAACCACTCTCGGCATTAAGATCATCGAGAAACAGCCATCCGGATAGGCTTCGAAGTTATGAACGAGATTCTCGCCACAATTCTCTGAAATCATCTTCAGCGGTTCATTAGGTTGAAAGCCTTTTCCAGCTACGGCAAAGATTGAGGTGTCGGCGGTTACAACTGATGCCTGCATATAGGCACCATCACCCCATCCGTACTCAATGGGATCGGGTGTAAATGAGGCAATTAAACAGGATTTTTTATCTTCAGCCTCTAAGACAAAAAAGCATTGTTCGCCATTCATGCAATTAGCAGAGACTAATGAGGTATCATAAAGCAGTTGCCCACTCTTAGGATTAACTAATTGTCCTTCGTCATTTACAATTAGATCGCCTAAATTGGCTCGAGTAAACAACATGTCCACCATATAAAGAGTATAGCGATTACCTGGATTAAAGCCGTTTGTCTCAAACTCAGCAAAAGTGAAGCCTAAATTTTTGAGCTTTTCAGGATTTAGATTATGCTTGGCGGCATGTTCTTCCAGAGAGAGTCGCTTGCATTGGAATAGGGGTTCTTGCGAGGTGCGGGTAGTATTCAGCATTAAGGCTTGCATGACAGAGGAGTCAATGGGATCCACTCGAGCGCATGCCGCGAAAATACAAAAAAAGATCAAACTCCAAATCGAAAAATAAAAAAATCTCATGCTAACCTTGGAGTAGAGATGACAGGTCTGGTTTAAACCGATTTTTTCGAACCCATGTATGTCTATTTCTTAATTGAAAGACAGTCACGAAGGGGGAAAGAGTCTTAAAATTTTTATTTAATGTCAATGGCATTTTTTTTATTTTATCTTTATTGGTTAGTGAATTGCTTGTAAATTCTGAATGTTTTAAAATATAAATTAGCACTAAAAGAGTTGCTGCTTTAATTATTTTGCGCCAAATGGGTGCTTTCAAGGATCCATTAGCTGTAATTTCGATTTAAAGGTGGTCTCTTATTGACGTTAAACGATGACTTGGCATGAAAAATGTACCATAAAAATGAAAGTTCGTTCATGCTTCTATAGCTAGCCTTGATTTAAAACTGACTTAATGGTGGAATATGACCTATGTCGGCTAAACTGATTGCAGAAGATGGATTGCTAAAAGGCCTTGTGCTCTCTCTTCGCGAGGGAGATCAATGGATTATTGGCAGAGATCCTGATGAATGTCAGCTTTTAATAGAAGATCCTGAAGCATCGCGGAAACACGTGCTTTGCCGCAAAACGCCGGAAGGGATTATTCTTGAAAATCTTAGTTCGACTAACCCGGCTCAAGTTAACCATCAACCAGTGACGGGGTCGCTTCTCTTGCATGAAGGGGATGCTATCAAGATTGGGAGTGGCACCTTTCGATTCCATCAGAGTGAAGATAATCATCCTGGTGAGTCGGAACTTCCCACTGAAGCACCCGATGTCATTCAGCAGGTGAAAGAGCTAGAGAAAGATATGAGTGGAGATGAGTCGATCCTAGAAGAAGATGAAGGGACTGAGGCCAAAGGAGTTCCTCCGGCTGTCCCAGGAAACGCTAGCGAAGAAAAAGCGCCCGAACCCTCTGCTCTTTCAGAGGCTTCTGAAGCTGCTCCTCTATCAACCACGGCGGCAGAAACGCTCTTAGCTGGTGAAACGGCTGAAACCTCTGCTCCTGCAGAAGAACCTGCTAAAGAAGAGGAAGCAATAGTCTCTCCAGCTGCGGAACAAGCAGAGCCTTTGGCAGTTCCTGAAAAAGCGGAAGAACCAGCCACCCCCATTCATGGAGGGGAGCCGCAAGCGCTCGCTGCAGAAGCTCAGCCGGAAGTTGAAACAAAAAATCAGCCTGAATCGGCAGAACCAAATGCCGCCGAAGAACAGGCTATAGAAACACAAGAAAACCCAGAATCCCCTCCCTCCGAGAAGCCAAAAGAGGAAGCTGGTTCTATAGAATCAACAGTAGAAGCGCCCATGACAGCATTAGCCCAGCCAGAAGAAGTAGATGAAAAAGTGGAACATGAAGAAAACCTTCCGTTTCATGAAGATGAGACGCCTGATGATACTTTATTTGAAGAAGATGAGGATAGTCCTCTAGCAGAGATTGACTTCAATATTAAAGATATGGGTCGCTGGATGTTGAAAGTCGTGGGCGGAGCTAATAATGGGGCCGAATTCTCTCTCCAACCCTCGAGCAGTTATACGATTGGAACCGATCCTAATGCCTGCGACATTGTTTTCTATGACACCAGTGTCTCCCGTACACATGCCCGCATCACGATTGATGATCAAGAAAACTTGTTTATCGAAGATCTCAAGAGTCGTAATGGGACTCTTGTCGATGGCGAAACTTTAATTGGTAAGCAGCCTCTCGAGACAAATGTCATCGTAACCATGGGAACAACTTCGTTTATCGTATTAGATCGCGAAGGGGAAATGCACACCATTATTTCACCTCTCCTTCCGTCGATTGTTAAAGTTTTACAGAAAGAAGATGAGTCAAAAAAAGCGCAAGAAGCCCAGGAAAGTGCTGCTGCCGAACAAGCAGCTTTAGTTGCAGCGCCAAGTCCTTTGATCCCCGAAGTGAAAGAAGATAAATCGGCCAATTTGAGTGCTTTTATTCTCATCTCCATCATTACAGGCTTATTTGTCCTAGCCGGCCTCGGGATGGCGACGCTTTTCCAAAGTAAACCGATTGTCACTCAAGAAACTGTCGATGTCGATAAAAAAATCAATGATGCCCTGATGATGTTCCCTGGAGTGAAGCATTCCTTTAATAAGTCAACGGGTCGACTATTGCTAGTCGGGCACGTGATGACTGCTGTCGATAGAAATCAGCTGCTTTATAACCTGCAAGGTCTCCCTTTTATTAAAAGCTTAGACGACAGTGGGATTGTCATCGATGAATATGTCTGGAAAGAAATCAACCAGGTTTTAAATAAAAATCCACTGTGGAAAGGAGTGACGGTCCACTCGCCAACGGCTGGACATTTTGTCCTTTCAGGGTATCTGGAAACACGTAAGCAAGGTGAGCAGTTATCTGACTACCTAAGTTCTAATTTTCCCTATCTTGATCTGCTCGAAAAGCGAGTGATTGTCGAGGAAGATGTGGTCACCTCAGCGATGATTCAGCTGCAAAATCAGGGGATTCGAGATGTTAAAATCTCGATGAGAGAAGGGCAGCTGATTCTGACAGGTACGGTGGAAAAAGATAAACTTGGAACCTATGACAAAATGGTAGAAGAATTTGCTAAAATTCCGGGCGTACGTAATATTCAAAATCTAGTGGCACAGCGCTCTCCTCAAAGTGCTATAGAGGATATTTCTAGTCGTTACCAGGTAGGCGGTTTCTCTAGTCAAGGATCTCATTTCAGCGTTGTGATTAACGGACGGATCCTGCAACCTAAAGATGTCCTGGATGGAATGGTGATTACGGAAGTTAAACCCCGTACGATCTTTTTAGAGAAGGATGGGAAGAAGTTTAGGATAGATTTCTAAAATGAAATCAGTAGTAAATAAATAATTTGAACGCCTCTTGATAGAATAACCTGGTTATGCTACAATAATACTAGAGGATTATAAGAGTTGCGACTTATAAATTGAGGTTTGCATGTTCGGACTTGAAAAACAGAAAAAAAAGAAAGACGAAGAGTTTCTTTTTGAGATAGAAAAAGATCTGGGAAACTCGGCCAAAAACAAGGCGCTTAAGCAAAAGGTAGAAGCTCGTATTCAAAAAGTTAAAGAGATACTGCGCGGAGGCGAGAAGAAAGAAGAGTTTGATCAATATGGGGCCCTTCTTCATGGATACACTTCTGTATTAAAAGTTCTATCTCGGTTTAAACCTAAGTAAATAAGCGTTCGATTGGGTCTCCCATTTAATTATTAGCATTTATCGTTTATTAAATAACGGCAAACCTAGTAGAATGGGGACCCAATCGAACGTTTATGTGAAAGATTTAAGTAGGAAGCGATTCAGAAGTAAGATTGTTAGCAGTCTTAAGGAAATGGAATTTCCAGTATGAATCTCTGACAAAACTTATTCTCCAGTAGTAATTTAATCAATCTAGGAGGATATTATGACAAGCCCAGATCGTTTTTCTGGAATAAATATTCAGTCAGGCTTCAGTGTAAAAAAACTATTTGAAGTTGTTAACGATGCAACGGTTAGTGCTAAAGCAAAATTGCTTGAAATTAAAAACAGACGTAGCGCGATTAGTATCGGCGATATGTTTGAAATGCAAATGTTGATGAACCACTTGTCCCAATTGTCAGAGATGTCAACTGCCGTTGTAAGTGCTTCGAACTCAGCGATAACTCGTATGGCCCAAGGTATTAAAGGATAATCTTCGTAGGCTGTTTCAGTCTATGAGGATGCGGCGATCATCGGTTAAGTTCAGTGTGTTTCTTGTAAAAGAGGGACCCAACGCTTATCTGTGTGGTCGCTGCCCTAGAATGAACTGATGGAATAGATATAAGACTCAACCACTTGAATACTGCATAAGGAAGCCTGATCATGGAAGATAGGAAAAAACTCTACGATTTTCTAGACGATTTCCCACTACTAATTGAAGCGGGCTTTATTGCCGTGAAGCAATTGGATGAGATCAGCGCCACCCGTATCTTCAATGCGGCTGACGCGATGAGCCCTGGACACACAGCTCCCCAGATAGGGCTGGGGTATATTGCACTGAATAAACTTGAAGTGAAAGAAGCCACCCGTATCTTTGAAGGTGTCGTTGCGAAAGAACCCGAAAATTACTTAGCTCAAACGTTTTTAGGGATGTGTTTTTTGTTAACAAAACCAAAGCGTAAGAAAGGCGAGAAAATCATTAAGGAAGCGATTGCCAAAACCGACGACCCAACGGTGAAAAATTTAGGCGAAATCTCTCTTGAATGGGTTGAGAAAGATTTGAATAAGAAAAAAGCCCCTTTTTTCCCCGATGAAGGGGAAAAAGAAGAGTCTAGTTCATCATAACCTGGAAATCGCTCAGAGATTTCCTTAATAGAAATTTCCATCAGCTGCCAGGCGTGCATGATAACTCTTTAATAATAAGGAAGTTAAATCATGGCTATAGAAAAAATTGAAAAAATAAAAAAAATTGGGAAAGAGCTCAAAGTCAACGAACCCATCGAAAGAATTCCCGATAAGGAGAAATTCGATGCGTTGATGCGTCAAGAAAACGACAAACAGGCTACCCAAGTTCAAAACGCCAGCGCGCAAGCTAAAGCCAATGAAAGTCAAGCACCCAAAGAAACGCGTTCTCTGATTGAAGAAATCGGCAATGCAAGTCGTACCGATTTAAATCCAAATGCGAACAAATACCCTTCGACTCAGCAGTTGGTTGCTCAAACTAAAGACGTAGTCACTCAAATTGATGCGCTTAAGCAAACGCTATCGACTCCCGACATGCAAATTAAAAGCTCCGTCAAAAATCTGTTGCGCAACAAGCTTTCTCACGTTGATGACAACCTAAAAGTAGCTCTTGACAAAGCTGGTGTAGAATATACTCCACCAGATGCGGTAGCGGCTGACCAAAACCCTATTCAGCATTTCCTCGGACTTCTGACACACTCTCAATATCAATTAGAGCATCTTGCAGGCGACGTGCAGCTAATGCACGCCAATCGGGCGGAAATCACCCCGGCCAACATGCTTTTGATCCAGATTAAGGTTGGATTTATTCAACAAGAAATGGAGTTTTTTACGAGCGTTTTGACTAAATCCCTCGAATCAACCAAAACGATCATGAACGTACAAATTTAATGAGTTGGTGTGGTTGTTGCAGCGACTTCGATTAAGGCAGAAAAAGGGGCATGTTTGTTCCCTTTTTCTGACATTTTACACTGGATTTCCCAAGAAAGGTTTTTGAGCTATGTCTTTAGACGACGGATTCGATAAATTAATTGGCGAATTAGATGATATGCAGCTGACGACTGTCAACGGTCGGATCACTGAAATTGTAGGCATGCTCATCAAAGCCATTGTTCCTCAAGTCAAAATTGGGGAAGTCTGCCTCGTAAAAAGAGAGGGGGAACCTTTACTGACAGAGGTAGTTGGATTTACCCGTGAGGAAGTTTTTCTGTCTCCTTTAGGGGAGATGACAGGCGTCGGTCCTTCTTCAGAAGTCATCCCCACCCATTTACCCCTCCATATTAAAGTTGGTCCCGAACTTCTCGGAAGGGTTTTAAACGGCTTAGGAGAACCTCTCGATGTTAAAACAAAAGGGCCTTTAGTTTTAACCGAAACCTACCCCGTCCTGCAAGCTCCGCCCGATCCCCTTAAACGCAAACGGATCAGCGAGCCAATTTCAGTCGGTGTCAGGGCTATTGACGGAGTCTTAACGACAGGCCTTGGACAAAGGGTTGGAATTTTTGCGGCTGCAGGGGGAGGGAAATCCACGACTTTAGGGATGATTGCTCGCAATGCTGTGGCCGATGTGAATGTCATCAGCCTTATTGGAGAACGGGGACGTGAGCTACGCGATTTTATTGAAAAAGATTTAGGTCCTGAAGGGCTAAAGCGCTCAGTGTTGGTGGTATCGACTTCTGACCAAGCTTCGCAGCTGAGATTAAACGCGGCCTATGTGGGAACCGCCATTGCCGAGTATTTTCGCGATCAAGGCAAATCGGTGATCCTGATGATGGACTCCGTGACCCGTTTTGCACGTGCGCTGCGGGAAGTGGGTCTAGCCGCTGGGGAACCTCCCGCGCGGGCAGGCTATACTCCTTCAGTCTTCTCCACCTTACCTAAATTGCTGGAGAGAACAGGAAATTCAGATGTAGGTTCCATTACTGCCTTTTATACGATTCTGGTGGCTGGGGATGACATGAATGAACCTGTTGCGGATGAAGTGCGTTCGATCCTTGACGGACACTTAATTCTTTCAAGTGAATTAGCTCGACAGTTCCACTATCCCGCGATCGATATCCTCTCTTCCGCTAGCCGGGTCATGCCTTCGATTGTGCCGAAAGAACATTTAGTGTTAGTCGGTAAGCTAAGGGAAGTATTAGCCAATTATAAGAAAAATGAGTTGTTAATCAAAATTGGAGAGTATAAACGAGGAGCTGATAAGGCTGGGGACTTTGCCATTGACCATATTGATAAAGTGAATAAATTTCTGAAGCAGGCGGTGGATGAGAAGTGTTCCTATCAAGAAACAATGCAACTTCTACGTGCTTTATTTAAATAGCGAAAAGGTTGTGACCCATGGCTAAAGTTGTGTATCCGCTCCAGCAAGTTTTGCAAGTCAAAGAAAAAAGGGTGGAAGACGCTGAAAAAGTAGTGGCCGATAAAAAATTAGCCCTGCAAAAAGAACAAGAGATCTTAGCCAAAAGGGAAGAAGAAAGAGAAGCCGCCCGCAAGCATATGCAGGATAAACTCGACCAAATGCGCTATGAGATGGACCATGGCACCACAAGTCCTAAAATTCAACAAATGAAGGCTTATTTAAAGGTCGTTCAGGAAAGGTTGAAAGTTGAGGATAAAAAGGTTGAAACCCAAAAAGAACAAGTTGCCATTGCCGAAAAAAACGTTGAGTTAGCGCAAGAAGAGCTCAGACGTAAGCGCCAGGAAGTGGACAAATTACTGACACACCGCAAAGACTGGTTAGCAGAATTGAAAAAAGAAGAAGAGATCATGGAAGGACGCGAACAGGATGAATTAGGGTCAGTGATGTATATGATTCACCAAAAAAAATAATTACGGGGAGTCTAAAAGTATGAACCTAAATAATGATATCCAAGAGGCAAGTCGATATCGATCAGAAGGCCCTGGACGAAAGCTTCTCTCAGAAAAAGACATGAAAGTCGTCTCTAAAGACGAAGCGAAAGAAGACGAACAGAAAAAGAAGAAGAACGTTGCCAACAAAGAAAAGTTTGAAAAAGCTACCAACCTGGCTAATCTTAAAGCGGGTGAAGCGGTGGAAGAAAAGCCTCACGCCCCTTCCCTGTTTGATTTAATCAAAGAAGAGAAAGGCACTGTCGCTGAAGAAAAGCCCTTTGTTAAAGAGCCTAAACCTGAAGATTTTGCCCCTGTTAAGGAAGACACAGGAGCCCAAGAGGAGGGCCTCTTCAGTGGTGAAAAGGACAAGAAGAAGCTCGCCGGACCCTTTATTCAAGAACAACCGGACCTTTCCTATATTAATCCCAGCCAGCAGAAAATCGAATTAGCCTCGATCTATACGCCTGCAAAACCTGTCGTTCAGCAGGTAGATATGGTTCAGAGAATCAAGGAAATCGTTGACCAAATTGGCAAAATCGATTTATACAGCATAAAAGAAGGCGGGAAAACTGAAACGGTTGTCGTTCTAAATAATATTAAAATGTTTGAAGGGGCCAGAGTCGTTATCACAAGTTTTGATACAGCTAAGAATGAATTCAATATCACCTTTGAAAATTTGACTCAACAGGGCAAAAATTTACTCGATCTTCCTAAGAACCAGGAAGCCCTCATGCAAACATTGGCTCAAAGAGGAGAGTGGGTGATCCATCAGATCACAACGACTACACTGGCACCAAGCCGACCTTATCTTGACGAGGGTTCGACACAGCAAGGAAGAGAAGGGCGGGAAGAGGAAGATACTCAAGAGCGAGAGCGCCGATCCAGGAAATAGCTCTTTTCGAGAGTAAATCCTCTCTATTCAATTAAACTTGCTTTCGCTAGAATAGCCTTAGTAAGAAATTAGCATACAAATCCAAAACTCAGGTTACAACTGAAGAAATATAAATGACAACAACTGCTCCTTATTCTTGGATTAGACATCTTTCCCCAGAACTTTTACCCAAAGATGATGCCCCTCTATTAGGATTCCCTCCCAGTTTTCCTTGGGATGCATTTGTCAAACATTTTTCAGAAACTTTTGATCTCAAAGAGATCCATTTTCTTCCTTCGCTTCCAGAGCCTAGAGAAACCAAAGATCTTTTATCTGATTTAGGCACTCCTCTGATTGTCAAAGAATTTGCCGTGGCCCCTATGAAAGGACCGATTTGGTGGGCGATGTCCGAGCAGGATATGCGTTTTTTAATGGGATTCTTACTCAAGAAGGAAGCGCACCCGGAATTTGATGCTGATCAAGATTTTCTTCAGGCTTTTATTCAATTTCTCAGTCTTGAAGCTATCCATGCCTTTCAATCCATCGATTTTGACAAAACCCTATCCATTCAAATGAAAGACGCTTCAGGGGCTCCAGCAGGCTCCTGTTTGTGCATCGATATGCGCATCCAACTCCCTGAAGATACCGTTAACGGAAGATTGATTCTTTCCCCGCAGTTCAGCGATGAGTGGAAGGCGCGTTATGCCACTATCAATACCGAAGCCCTCTACCAAACCCCCAATGCCGAATACGTGGAAGTGATCGTCCATGTAGAAATAGGCAATGCCGCCTTAAAAACCTCGCAGTGGCAAGATGTTGTGCCGGGGGATTTTGTGGTCTTAGATGCCTGTTCTCTGAAGCCAGGCGAAGATAATGGCCGGGTTCTCTTAACGATTAATGGGAAACCTTTCTTTAGAGGCAAGCTTAAAGATGGCAACATAAAAATTTTAGAATATCCTTTATATCATGAAGTAGGAGAACCTATGGCTAAGAAAAACCCAGAAGATGAAATGGAAGAAGATGAGGAATCTGAGTTTGAACACACAGAGGAAGAATCCGACTATGAAGAGGAGTATACAGAAGAGGAAGATGATGAGGACTTAGACGAAGATTCTGATGAAGACGAAGATTCAGATGAAATTGGCGATGAGGATGAAGAGTTTGAGGAAGATGAGGATTCAGAGGAAGAAGATGAAGACTCCGATGAGGATGAAGAAACCGAAACTGAAGCCCAAAGCGCTCCTCCCGCATCAGCCAAAGATTTGCTTAAGCCCGCAGCCGGTACAGGAAAAAAAGATCACCCCTCTATTGACGATATCTCGTTAATCGTGACTGCTGAGGTTGCCAGAATTCAAATGTCAGTCAAAAAACTAGTCGAACTGCAACCTGGCAATCTCTTAGAGCTGAATGTTCATCCTGAAGATGGCATTGACTTAGTTGTCAATGGCAAAAGAGTCGCCCGTGGGGAACTCCTTTCCCTTGGAGATGCTTTAGGTGTTAGAGTCTTAGAAATTGGATAATCCTATCCTTGCTAACTGAAGGCCTGGCCCAGATTGTAGGTAGTTCGGCCATGCAAGTGAACTTGCATGTGACTGCCAAACTTGATGTTGTGACACTAAAGGTTTAGGATGCATACATTGATATTTGACTGGATTTTGCTAAAAATGATAGAGCTTTAGCAAACATGAATGAGGACTTTCACAAAACGATTACCAGCCCCGGCTTAACGCCTCCTCAAAAACCTGAAGCTGCTCTTGAACTCCCTCGCAAGATAGGACCTTATAAAATTGAATGCCTTCTGCAAAAGGGCGGCATGAGCATCCTATACTTGGGGACACATCCTGAAACCCAAGATCCATTAGTTGTTAAGGTTCTTTCTCCAAAATATCTATCCCATACAGAAGCCGTTAGCCGTTTTAAGCATGAAGCCGAAGTCTTATCCCAGGCCGATGATCCAAGTATCGTCAAGGTCTATGGACATGGAGAATGGGAAGGGGGATGGTATATTGCCATGGAATTTGTTCAAGGCATTTCTCTGCGGCAGTATCTCCTGCAAAACCCAATCTCACTGAAACGGGCCGTCGAACTTGTCATCGATATTGCCTATACACTCTGTCACCTGCATACGCGGGGCATCATCCACCGTGACATTAAACCTGAAAACATCCTGATTACGGATGTGGGGAATATTAAGCTCATTGATTTTGGAATTGCGCAGCAGCTGACCGAGAAGAAAGCCCCGAAAGAAGCAGCAGCCAAAGCTCGTCTCTTAGGCACGCCTATTTACATGAGTCCTGAACAAAAAGAAAATCCAGAGGCCGTTTCTTTCCCCGCCGATATTTATTCCTTAGGGATTATCGCGTATGAGCTTGTTTTAGGCAAATTAAGCTACGGGCAAATTCACCTCTCGTTAATGCCGAAGTCTTTGCAGAAAATCTTAAGCAAGGCGCTGCAGTTAAAGCCAGAGGAAAGGTACCAGGATATTGTCGATCTTATTGCAGATCTTTCGGCTTACTTAAATTCTCCCACGTTTCAAAAAGAACAAAAAAGCGGAGACCGCTTGAGTGAGCTCTCTGAGAGTCTAAGGCAGGCACAGATTCTCTTATTCCCAGATAAAGCCCCTCACTGGCCAGGTATCGAAATGGGGATTGCCAATTACAAGGGGACTCGGACTTTCGGTGTGTTTTACGATCTCTTTGAAGTCCCAGAAGGGTATGCGGTTTTAATGGGAGAGTCCTCTGAAAAATCGGAATCTAGTATTCTTTATGCGGCCACTATGAGAGGAATGGGTCGTGCGTTGGCCCAATCCTATAAATCTCCCAGTGAATTTGTAAGCAAGCTCAATGAAATGCTCATTCACGATACGAGTCGCCAAATTTTTACATTATGCTACCTCGTGCTCAATCCTCGTGAAGATCAATTGTATTATATTTCTTGTGGACATGGGCATTTGTGGATGAACACCAAATCAAATCAAAATCCCATTAGAATTATTTCAGGGAATATTCCTTTAGGAATCGATCCCATGGCAGAGTTTAAGCATGGTGTTTATTCCTGGAAGCCGGGGGATTTGCTCATCCTCGATAGCTTAACCCAAATTCCCGCCACACCCGAGGTTAAATCTCATCTTTCCGAAGATATTATTAAAAATGCCGTTGTTGAAAATGTGCATTTAGTGCCCCAAAAGCAAGTTGAGCATCTACTCAGAATTGCTAAAACCTCCTCCCCCGAAGCGATTTTACACTGGCCGATCTCATTTATTAGCATCCAGCGCCATTCATAAAACTTAGAGAGAAAAATTCTAACTTTAATACTTCCCCTTCCCGTCCGTTAAAAATTTTATCGAGTACTTTTTAATCAAAAACTTGTGAAGAGGTTTGACTTTCTTTGGTCCTATCCTCCAAAAAAATCAAAAAGCTCAGGTTATTATCAAATTTTCCTCGATTTGCACTCGAAAAGTGTTGCTTGCAACAGGGGGATTATGTCAATCTTATAGACAATATGTTTGGAATAAATATTTTTTTACAAAAGATTGCGAAGTCCGGAATTGATCTCTATCCAAAAAGGGATCAAAATGTTCGTTCATATGTGAATGTCGCAAATAAGTTACAGCAAGACAAAGCAAGTTCATGAAAAAAAAGCTATTTCTCGGAATTATTAAAAGTATTTTTATCGCCGTGCTGCTTTCGATGAGCTCAGCCTCATTGAAAGCACAAGAGCTTAGCAATAAAAG
The DNA here is from genome assembly GCA_002786175.1 of Parachlamydia sp. Taxonomy (GTDB): domain Bacteria; phylum Chlamydiota; class Chlamydiia; order Chlamydiales; family Parachlamydiaceae; genus Parachlamydia. The sequence goes on along the minus strand of PEQL01000026.1, from coordinate 22,142 downwards.
ACAAAGCTCGCTTGCTGAAAGAAAAGCTGCTTTAAAAAGACGCGGTTTACCAAGGGGCCCTGCACAACCAACGCGATCAACGGCTAAAGAAATTGAAGAGTTAAAAGCGATTGGATGGGAATTCGAAACCAATCCCCCTATTGGCGCTAAAGGTCAAGAACGCCATAATGAAATTGCCGATGCGTCAATCATCGCCCAAACTCCGAATGAACCGGGTCAAGCGCCTGCATCGCTTGCCGAGCCGCAAGTGCCAAGTCCAGCTGGGCAAACTCCTGCTGTGAGTCCGGCAGCTGCGACTCCGCCAAATCCACCGGCAACTCCAGCAGAAAGAAGTTCAGAACCCGGCACTCCTTTAAATATCTTAGAGTCTCCACAGGCAACTCCATCTCCCGCTACTCCTGCAGGGGCTCAAGCGCAAACTTTACCAAATCCCGCAGATGCTTCTAATGCTAGTGAGGCTGCAGCAAAACCTGAGGCCGCTCCAGGGGCAGCAGTGGAAGAGCAACATGCGATTGCCGAAGAAGAGCCTGCAAAAACTGTCTTGATCAATTTCAATAACGTCAGTGTGATTGAGTATATTCGTTTTATTAGCCGGATTTCTAACAAAAACTTTATTTTTGATGAAGCGGATTTAGATTTTAATATCACAGTGATTTCGGAAGAACCTGCCACTATCGAGAATATCATTGCAGCCCTCTTCCAAGAGCTTCGAGTGCATGATTTGACAATTCTCGAGGAAGGGAACAACATTGTGATTCATAAAAATCCGGCGGTCAACAGTATTTCAGAAGTTGGGGCAGGTGAAACTATCCCCAGCACAAGTGAAATGGTGACGCAGGTTTTTCGCTTGAATACCCTCGATCCCATTAAAGCCGCCGGTGTTGTCAAGCCCCTGACTTCTACTAAAGCCATGGTTGAAGTTGTCGAAAACACCAACAATTTAGTGATCACAGATCTAGTCGGAAATGTCAGGCTTATCGCAAAACTTCTTAAATCCCTGGATGCCCCTTCGGGCGGGTTAGTTGTCGGTCAATATGTTGTGCGCAATGGCGTTTTAGATTCACTCGTTACCCTTGGCCAGCAAATTATGCTGCCAATTGCGCAAGATCAGCAGTTGATCTTTGTCCCCCATGTGACTGCCAACAGTATTTTTATTGTCTCGACCCCCTTTTTAGTCGAAAAATCCATTTCCATTCTGCAGCGATTGGATCAAAATCAAGGCACAACCAGAATCTATGAGTTGAATGAACTCAATATTCAAGGAAGAACCACGGGAACTGCCGAAGGAGGGACAGCTCCGGGCATTGCGGGAGAAGGCGCTGGACTAGGACGATGGGATCTGGATGCACAAGGAAACTGGATTTTCAAACCTAATGTTCCTGAAGGGGGAGCAAATGCACCCAATGGACGTTGGTACAAAGATGCTAATGGGAATTGGTATTTCGTACCAGAAGGCGCAACCTCTCCTTTTACAGAACAGGAAGCCTTAGATAGAGCCCCCAAAGGACGCTGGGAGAAAGATGCCAACGGAAATTGGGTCTTCCGGCTCAGTACAGGGGAGTCCATCTCGGCAGAACCTATTTTGCGGAATTTGCGACCCAGTCAGGATCTTCCGCTTGGGCATATTGAACGCACCAAATTCTTCATTCACAAACTCCAATACCGCCGGGGTGATGATATCCAACGCGCTCTGTCCAAGATTGGCGAGAGCTTGTATCAACTCGGGCAAGGCAATGAAGATCTGATCGCCACTATCAATACCGTACAATGGTTGGAAGCTTCAAATTCCCTAATCTTCACAGGGACTTCAGACGCCATTCGCAAGGTAGAAGAACTCATCGCCGAAGTCGACACGCCTCTCCGTCAAGTGTTCATCGAGATGCTAATTTTGGAAACTTCGCTCGATGACTCGCTTGACTTAGGAGTCAACTGGGGATCGCGTTTTGGTGGAGGCAACGTTGCCGGATCACAAGCCTTTTTAACAGCCGCCTCAGTCTTGCCTCAAGCCTTAGATACAACCGGAATCATCGGGACAAGAGTTTTATCGCCGACCGCCATCAACTTAGCCAGAACCCCAGGCTATAATGGAGGGATCGTCGGGCAAGAAATCTCATTGGGAAGTCTGACATTTAGATCGATCGGTCTTCTGATCAAAGCATTGCATGATAAGACCAACACCAATATCTTAATGAATCCTAAGATTTTGACTGAAGACAATGTGACAGCTGAAATTTTCGTGGGAATCAACACCCCTTTCCGTACGCAGTCCATTTCTAACGATCAGGGTAGCATCATTACGAGCAACGTTGAATTCCGCAACGTAGGGACCACACTTAAAGTCACACCTTTCCTTGGGAATAACGACATCGTGACACTCGAGATACGAGAAGAAGTGAGCTCTGTAGGTGGAACTGTAGTGACAGATGTCCTGTCAGACACAAATCCTGGCCCGACCACTCGTTTAAGCCGTACCACGACTCGCGTGCATGTCCCCGACAAATATTTCTTAGTGATTAGCGGGATGATGCAAGATCAAGAAGATAGACGACGAGTCAGTGTCCCATGCTTAGGGGGCTTGCCCATCATTGGAGCCGCCTTTAGTGATAAAACGGTGAGAGATCAGAAGCGAAATCTGATGATCTTCATTCGGCCAGAAATTATTGATACCGAAGAAGAAATACAAAATCTAACCAAACATCAGCAGGATGTGTTCCGTTACCAAAACGAAACAAAACGCAGTTGGAAATATGAAGTTGACGAAGGCATGGATTACTTTAATCTCCGCTCAACCGAGAGATATGAAGCCTGCGAAGCCTGTGAAGATGACGTAAAGAACTGTAAGTAATCACGAAGTTGATGGCGCAATGTCTATACAGAAAATGAGATGTCATAACCAGGGAGTTTCACTCAAGTGGATCTCCCTTGGTTTTATTTTCTTCTTGTTGACAAGCTGTCAACCCGTCGTTGATGAATTAGATCCCATTGTCAGGTACTCTCCTCCAAAAAAATATATTGAACATTTACCCAAAGCCGCATTTCCAGAATTATCCGATTTAGATCTTAGGCAAGCCTGGGGAAAAGAACTGTTAATTGGTCTTTCATTTGCACGCGAACATGATTTCTATCGCGCGATCACCGCTTTCAAAAGAGCTCTGGTGCTTCTGCCTGAGACATTAGTTCAACGGGAATTGCAGATTAACTATGAAATGATGCTTTGCTACTATCTGGCAAATAAATATACCGAAGCCATTGAAACCTTTGAAGATAGCCGCCTCTTTCAAGCAGCGCAAGACTTCCCAGCTTTCCAAGAACTGACCTTAATGCTCTACGACTGCTATGAAAAGACAAATCAACCCGACAAAGCCTGCTCAGTTTTAAATTTGATTCATCAAGAAGACCCTGCAGAAGCCCAAACTCTAGAGCTTTCGACAGCCTTATCCCATGCCGATTTTGCAGCTATTTCGCTCTTAAGTTGCGGTTTGCCTGCCGAAGCTTCTGTGAATTTATTTTTGGCAGACTATCAACAGCAAGCGAAGTCGGTGCGAACAGCTAGGGCATTAAATGCCCTCCTCCCCGGAGCAGGCTACCTATATGTCGGCCAGAAAAAATCCGCTCTCACTTCTTTCTTGTTAAATTCGCTTTTCATCGCTGCCGCTTATCAATTCTTTGATCGCGGAAATATTGCTGCAGGCATTATCACGACGAGTTTTGAACTGGGGTGGTATATCGGGGGCATCAATGGAGCTGGAATCGAAGCAAGTCAATACAATCATTATCTTTACCAAACTGAAGCAGAGAAAATGATGACGAAAGAAGGCTTATTTCCCATTCTGCGTTTTGAAGCGGCATTTTAGATGCTAAAATTGGGGGGATAGGAGTGGAGCATGATATGAAGGAAAGAAATAAGTAGATCATCCTGCATATCCTAAATATCCTTCTTATCCTGTTTATATGGCTAAAAACTTGGATGAAAGGTAACAGGATCAGGCAGGATCGGGCAGGATCTGCAGGACGATTCTGCATACATAATTAAGAACAATAAAAAGGTGCGTTATGACGGCTATTACGGGAATTAAAAAAGACGGACAACTTTTTTTAAATGTGGAAAATGCCCCTTCAAAAGTAGGGATTAAGGTTAATCATTTTTTAACTTCATTTTTTAGAAGTTCGATCGAGATCCAAGTGTGCCTAAACTCTCAAATAAAAAATATTCATCTCGATGCACGTAGTTTCAAAGAGTGGGGTAGATCGCAAGGACTTGACCTATCCGCTAAACTTTCGAAAAAACAAAGCTCTCTCTTAATCCAAAAATACATTTTCAACAAAAACCACAGCGATTTTCTATACCCCGAGGCAACTATGGGCAAAGGGACTGCTAAATTTGTTCGTTTGACTGGAGCTGCTGATCTTAAGTTGGCAACTTTTTTTGAACGTATTTTTTGCAGGACAGTCACACTGTTTGTAGCCACCGAGAATGGATTGGAAAAAGTGAAGGTGAAAAAGCAAAAACTTGTGAGTTGGATGCAACAGCAGAATATAAAAGCTGACACTCGAGATTCAGGAATTGAATTGGCCCTGAGGGTGTATGCTAAAGTCTTCGAACCGCCAAAGAAAAGTCCATCTGCTGAAGAGCAGGAGAAAAAGCTGAAGGCTGAAGAAGATAAAAAAGCAGCTGAGAAATTAGCTGAAAAGTTAAAGGCGGAGCAAGCTCAAAAAGAGGCTGAAGAATTAGCTGAAAAGTTAAAGGCAGAGCAAGCTCAAAAAGAGGCTGAAGAATTAGCTGAAAAGTTAAAGGCAGAGCAAGCTCAAAAAGAGGCTGAAGCTAAAAGGGCAGAAGAACTTAAGGAACTTTTGGAGCAGTTCACGGAACAAGAACTACAATTTTATGAACTATGTAAGCGCTCCCCTAATACAAAAGGAGCTATAGAAGCTTTTTTAATGCCTTATAATGAATTTGAAAAAAAGATGTCGTTTTTTAATGAAGGGTCCTGCAGTTATAGTCCCACAAAGCATAAATTAATTGTAGGAGACGTTTTCGGTAAAATTTCAGATATTAAACTTGTGCATCAAGACTTGCTTTTGTATGCAGCAGGACAATTTTTAGGGAAAATGGGATTTACGGATGATGTAGATTTTCTAAAAAAACTAGCTGAATGTCTGTTCTCTATGATCGCCTTTCCAGGTGAAGACCATAAATTGCAATTGATGGAAGGGTATCGCGAAGCAACTTTTCAGTACGATTGTTTAATGGCATTCACTTTCAGTGATGTTTACAACAAACATGTGGATTATAAGAAATTGGGGCAAGTAATAAAATTTATGAAAAAACTAGCTGAAAAGATGAATTCTTAATGAAAAAAATAGGCTTTGGTATTCTCTTTGTATGTATCAGTGCGTTTTTTCCTGTTTTTTTGTGTGCCGATCCTTGGGGAAAAGATGCAGAATTGGCAAAGTGCCCGACGAAGCGTATTGAGTCGCATTCCGCTTCTTGCAAAACTCCTGTATTAGGGATGCTTGGTGAAAAGGTCATTCGTTTTCACCAAGAAGTGCTTTCACCCGCTGATGGCCCACGGAGTCATTTTCTACCCAGCAGTTCTCAATATATGTTGGAAGCCATGCGTAAATATGGATTCTTTCAAGGATTCTCTATGGGATGTGATCGATTGATGCGTGAAAATAGCGACCCCTGGGTCTACCCCAAAACTCTTGACAGGAGTGGGACTCTGATGAAGTGGGATCCCGTGCCTTAATCTTCGCTGGCGCAAAAATTGTCAATCAGAAGCGTTTTAAGCTCTTTTCTAGCGTCTTCTAGTTGTTTAGGGGAGTAGGTGGAATCGAGCAAAAGAAAGCTGTGCTGTTTCATTGCTGTTAAGACACAGGTTTCTGGCTGCAATATTTCTTGCAAGTAGTCTTCCCTAGGCATAGCCAAGGCAATAGTGCCCTGATGCAGATAGCCATATTTGGTGCGCCTTTGGGCGCCCCCTCCCACCTTTCTTCCGTTAAGCATCACATCATATTTAGTGGGTTTGGCCATGCAAAAATTTTTGCAAGCGGCATCCATTGGGGTAGGTTCATGAGGAAGGAGCTCAGGGCAAGCTTTTTGCCCGAGAAAGTGAGAGATAGACTGACTGACAACCTGATTGACAAAAGCGTAGTTTGCCAAAGTGTTTAAAGAGTAAGCCGGATGTGAGGCCGGAAGCAAAACTGAAAAAGCTAAATCGGATAAATGAAACACAATTCCCCCTCCAGTCGGGCGCTTAGCCAAATTCAATTGGTACTTAGCGGCCGCGGCGGCATTTAAAAAGTCGAAAGGCTCAATAAAATGGCCGTAGGTCGCACAGTCACCTTCCCAGGAGTAATCATGATAGATCGGATGAGGGGTTGACTGTAACTGTTGTAATAATTCATAATCCCGCTTCATGTTGACAGAAGCCTGTGAACAACCTGAACGAATAATTTGCCAAGCCATAAACTCAAATACTCAAATGACGTTGTTGAAAAATGGTGAGCATAGCAAAAGAGTATTTATCTAATCCACCTTTGAAAATAAGAGAAACATTATGGGTGCTCCCCCGGTTGTACAAGAAGGGTTGTTTAATTCAACGTCCTCAGAAAAACCCCAAGAGAAGAAAGCGAGTTCTCCCTCAGGTGGCGAAGAATTCAACCTGCCAAAAACTTCCAAAAGTGAAAAAAATGCTTCGCAAAAAGGAGGCGCAGCAGGGGTTCATGCGGCTCAAGAGGAGCTTAAAAAGAAAGAGGCTAAAGGCTTTCGTATTCCCTCGATTTTGAAGAAAATCTGGGACTATACCAATAAAGCCGCTGATATTGTCGTGATGGTTGTGGGGGTCCCTTTAAAATATGTAGGATTGTGCTTTCTTGTGGTTGGAGCGATTCATTTTATGGTGATTCTATGTACTGCCGCCCCTCCACTGCTTCTCGCAGGGGGTGGCATCATGAGTGTGCTCTTTGTTTTAATCAAAAGTGGTGCTTTGCCCACGATTATAGCTGGAGCGACTTTATATAAGTTTGGGAGTGATTTGATTAAGAATGAATCGTTCCCTTCGCTGAACTTGATTCCCTGGGTTTTACCATTGCCTTTTTATCAGTGGCTATCCATGACAAAGCCGCCGAGTCCCATGGATCAACATTAGACGGTTTTCGAAATTTCATTTGATTATTAAAATGGTTCTTTTTGATATCTTTTCGCTAAATTTTTCGACAATTTCTCGAAAAATCTGTTCAAAAATTGCTCATTTTCCTAATCAAAGCGATTTTCGAAAGAAGTCTTTTAGCGGAAAACAATAGGATTTTGCAAATCATTGAGGCGGTCTCCATAAGCATAGCCTAGATGGCGCAGCGTATGCAACAGGGGATCTTCTCGATTGGAGACGTATACAGAAGTGCCTGTGGTGTAGACGATCAAAAGATAATGAAAAGGGGGTTCGGCACCATCTATTAAAGGTGTCAAATCTAAAGGCATGTCAGCTGAAATAAAGACCCCCGAACCTGCTTGAGTCGGGAAAATGGTTGTTTGCGGTTCTGCTGGTACTTCCGCTGTGTGTTTAGGCTTGTGTTTTTTGGGAAGGGCAATCATCAGCCCACCAATAGCCGTTTGAATAGGGCTGGCTTCTTCCAAAGAATGGGGGTGTTTTAAGAAGGTGGCGTAGGGAATTTCTTTTTTCAGGGGAGCTGAACGGTAGAAAGGGAGGTATTGATCATAGCCAAATCGAATCGGTTTTTGTTCAAAAAGCTCAAAGGCAATCTGTCCTAGCTGATGCTGCATGACGCCCTTTTTTACAGCTTCAGATTCCATCCATAAATTGCGGCTTTGTAAAAAAAGCTCTTCTGGAGGAGTCGATTTTAATTTTTCTTGCGGGCATTTTAAACGAGTGGCAAGAACTTGCTCAATTCCTTGAGACATCGCTTTAGCTAATTCATCTGAAAATAAACCTTCAAATTCGATAATGCGATTCTTATGAAAAAAATCGCGGTGTTCTTTAGCAGTGGAATATTTCATGATCAATCCGGCTTAATTTTAAGATGTTGGATCAAGCAATCATGGCTTGATTTTTCTTTTTTAGCAACGAGAAATAGAGGGGCCAAGAGCATTCGATGGTTATTAAGCCATTCGAAATCCGTCTTGAATTTTTTTAGCAGGTTCCAAAAAAATCTTTCCCTCTACACTACACAAAATGACTTCAGCTTCTGAATCGTTAAAATTTTCCTCGATGGCTGTTTGCTCTAAATTTGCGAGTACCATCAATTGCTTGCCTAAGTTGAGATCAAAATCTACTTCTTTACTGATGATCCCTACCCCTTTCTTTATTCCCATGGATTCTCCAAGATTTACGGAGAAGGAAATAAGATGCAGGCTATTAAAGGAGGTTTTTTTAAAGTCCAAGATGGTGCCTATTCTGAGGTCAATTGCCTGGAATTCACTATATTCAAAATCCCTGGGATTAGTTCCAACAACTTCCTTTTGTGCGAAAATATTAATTCTCGATCCAATCCCTACAGGACTAGATGGTTGGATAAACACAGTGGTTGCTCTCTTTTCTTCAGCTGAGCCAAAAGCTTGCTGCGCTCCCATCGTCAGGCAGTCAGACATTGTTTTGCCAATTTGTTTGCGTGGAAAGTTAAGGGTACACAAAAGGATTTTGTCCAGAATATCCGACGTCTCATGATTATGACATAGTTGTGCGGAACTAGAATAGAGTGGACGTTTTGTTTTTTCTAGATGCTCTAAGGTTAATTGCTGCCCAAAGTCGAGTTTTAAGAGATAAGCAGGAATTTTGGCTGATGTATTGGTTTCCACACTCACAGCGCGGCCCATGACAAAAATAGCCCTATTCCATTGGTTTAGACAAATTTTACTCATCTTCTGATCACTTTGTTTGGCTAAAACTCTTTGAGCCGGAAGGCTTCAGGGAAATAGGTGATAATGTCAGAGGCGATCATGGAGTGCATCGTAAATTCTTCAGCGGCTTGTTCGCCCGCGATGCCATGGAGATAGACGCCGACGCAAGCAGCATTGTAGGGAAGCAAACCTTGCGCCAGCAGAGCTGCGATCAGTCCTGTCATTACATCGCCGCTGCCTGCTGTGGCCATGCCTGGAGTGCCGGTGGGGTTGACACAGGTGCCTTGGTCAGGTGAGAAAATAAAAGTGGGACCGCCTTTTAAGAGCATGATCACGCGATTTTTTCGGACGTATTCTTCACAGGCTTTTAATAGTTCGGGGGTGCGTTCATTGGATTCTGGAAATTTTAAAAGACGTTGCAATTCGCGCAAATGCGGAGTCAAAATTGTCGGTATTTTAGGCAACGGGATCTCTTCATTCGCGATAAGCGTAAGGGCATCAGCATCGATCACGCATGGCTTTTCTAGCCGCGGGAAAATTTCGCGCAGGAGCTGAGCGGTTTCGGGCGTTCTGCCCAGTCCGGGTCCAATAAAAGTCGCCGCGGCGTGATTCATGACATGCAGGATCGCATCCACATCATTGTATTTAAAAGGGATTTTGATGAGTTCATAGGGGCTGGCAATCAGTTCGTTTTCCATCCCCTCCGGAAAAAGTAAACGGACAATGCCGGCGCCGGCCCGGATGGTGGATAAGGAGGCGAGGAGGGCGGCACCAGGCATGCCAGGCGAACCGCCGAGTCCGACAACTTGGCCGCGTTGATATTTATCGATATTGCGTGCAAGTTTGGGAAGTAGCGGGCTGATGATGTCAGGGGAAAGCATTGTAAGCTCTTCTTCCGAGCGATCAATATAGGTATCAGGAAGTCCGAAATCGACATAACGCAGTTTTCCCACATAATTCCATGCATTGCGCAGGAAGAAACCAGTTTTAGGGAGACCTAAAAAAACGGTTTCAACTGCTTGGATGGCTTCACCCCCCACTTCGCCGGTTTCACCGTTTAATCCTGAAGGGATATCGATGGCAATAATAGGCAAGCCGGACTGGTTGGCTTGGTTGATGGTGGACTGGAAAGGTTCTCCGATAGCTCCATGAAAACCGGTGCCAAAAATACCATCGACGATCACACCTGTTTGCAGAATGGGGGGGCTTAGTTCTCCTTCGACCATAGCGACGCGGCCGCCTTCTGCGAGGAAACGATGATAATTCTGGCGGCAGAGATGGCTGCATTGTTCAATGGGAGCGAGTTGAATCGCAAGGACTTCGTAGTCGAGATGAATCAAATGAATGCCCGCAACATAGGCATCACCAGCATTATTGCCTTTGCCGCACAAGAGAGTGATTTGGTGATCTAAGTCAAATTTTTCCACATACTCATGAACAAAAAGTGCCACGCCGCTGCCGGCTTCTTCCATAAAATCAGATTCAGAGGAGCCATTTCGATAGGCATCTGCTTCGATTTGCATCATTTGCTTAGGAGAGACAACTTTCATGCTGAGTCCTTATAAGTGTTCTTCTTTGACGGCGCGTTCCATAAGAGCGTTTACTGCCACTTGCGGTTTCATTTCTTTATAAATAATCTCATGCACAATTTTTGTAACGGGCATACTGATATTTAATTTTTTGCTGAGCTCCAGCGCCGAAACGCACGTATAGGCTCCCTCGACAACCATCCCGATTTTCTGCTGTGCTTCCTCGGGTTTTAATCCTTGAGTCAGCAGAAAGCCAAACCTGAAATTACGACTCATTAAAGAGCTGCAGGTTAAAAATAGATCTCCCATGCCCGATAGTCCATTCAATGTTTCGGCTTTACACCCTTGAGCTACAGCGAGTTTGCGTATTTCATGCAGGCCGCGTGTCATCAAGGCGGCTTTCGAGCTAGCTCCTAAACCCAATCCTTCGCAGATGCCGCAGGCGATGGCGATAATATTTTTGAGCGCTCCGCCGTAGGCAACGCCGTGCATGTCTGTATTCGGGTACACGCGGAAGTTTGGCGTGGTGAAAACATGGCAGATGGACATGAGCAGATTTTGATCATAAGCTGAGCAGACAACGGAGGTGGGGAGTTGGCGGATCACCTCCTGTGCAAAACTGGGGCCGCTTAGAAAACCCACCAGGGGTTTAACATCGGCGCCGAAGACTTCAATGGCAACATCAGGTAAAATTAAACCGCTGCCTTGCTCGATTCCTTTGGATGTCATTACAAGCGGATGGGGAGTTTTGGTGTAGGTTTTAACTTGTTCTAAGACAGGCCGTAATCCCGCGGAGGTGACAGATTCAACCAGCAGTTCAGCATGAGATAATACCGCTTCGAGATCTGTCGTGAAGCGAAGGTCGCCTTTGGCGATATAGCCCGGGAGCGAGGGATGCTCGCGTGTTTGGGTCAAGCGCTGGGCGAGATCTGGCTTAGTCGTCCAGCATAGTAACTCATATCCTTTTGAGGCAAGGAGGGAAGCAAGGCAAAATCCCCACGCTCCCATTCCGAGATATCCAATTTTCATAGATAATACCATCTCCTTGCTATTTGCTCTTCTTTTTGACTGTAATTCAGATGTCGATTTCAGGATAGAGGGGAAAATGATTTAGTAAAGAATTTACCCGATCTTGTGCTTCCGCTAAAATTTTAGGGTCTACTTCGGCATTAGCTTTGCTGGGGAGTCCGGTTTTTTCTACGATAGTTGGTGTGGTATGCTTAAGAATCAAGAAGATAATCTCGGCAATCTCTTTCATTTCTGTTTCCGACATGCCTAAAGTTGTCGTGGCGGGAGTGCCCAGGCGGATACCGGAGGTGTACCACGGGCCATTGTGATCACCTGGGATGGCATTTCGGTTCACTGTGAGCCCTGCAGTGCGGAGCGCCGTTTCTGCGTGGCGACCAGTTAAACCAAAAGAAGAAAGATCGACAATCATCAGGTGATTCTCAGTGCCCCCAGAGACAATGCGCGCACCTTTGGCTTTTAAACTTTCGGCCAAGGTATGGGCATTCTTCACTATTTGGTGGGCATAGTCCTGGAAGGCTGTCGTATTAACTTCTTTAAAGGCAATTGCTTTAGCGGCAATCACATGCGGCAGCGGGCCTCCTAAAACCAGCGGGCAGCCCTTATTGATCGTTTCAGCAAATTCTGCCTTGCACAAAACAAAACCGCCGCGCGGGCCGCGCAGTGTCTTATGCGTCGTCGAGGTTACAATATGGGCGTAAGGAATCGGGTCAAATTCCCCTTGGAAAACTTTGCCTGCCACAAGGCCGGAAAAATGCGCCATGTCGACCATGAAAACGGCGCCTACAGAATCTGCGATTTCGCGCATGGTGGCAAAGTTAAGCCGGCGCGAATAAGCCGAATAGCCAGCTAACAGAATGTCGGGTTTCTCTTGTTTGACCTGCTCCGCTAAGACTTTATAATCAAGTTGCTCAGTCTTGGGATCGACATCATAAAAGACTGAGTGCATCATTTTGGAGGAGACATTATGTCGATATCCATGGGTAAGGTGGCCCCCCGAATTCAAAGACATTCCCATGACTTTTTGCTGATTCATGAGGCGCCGAATTCTTTCATACTCTTCAGGGGAAAGTTCATCGATCGATTTTTTACCTAGCTTTTCAAGCTCTTGGTTTTGGACGCGTTGCACTAAAATGGACCAAAAGGCCACCAGGTTCGCGTCAGCCCCTGAATGCGGTTGGACATAGGCGTGTTCCGCCCCAAAAATCTTTTTTAATTCCGCCTGCGCCAATTCTTCGACTGTATCGACATTTTCACATCCCGCATAAAAACGATGATGCGGATATCCTTCGGCATACTTATCTGTCAGTAGATTTCCCATGGCCAGTTGCACGGGCAGCGAAGAGAAGTTTTCCGAGGCAATCAATTTTAAATGGGAACGTTGATCTTTCAGTTCTTGTTCAATGGCTTGCGCAATCGCCGGATACACTGTATCGATTTGATCCAGTGCGGCAAGGTAAGCAATGGTCGCCGTGTTAAGGGTGGCAGGCTTTTTATTTAAATATTTTTGTAAACGTTGCATGGGGGTCTCCTTAAGGATCGCGGGATCCATTGAATAAACAACAAGGTTAACCTAAATGAGGATTTATTTGTAGTAAGAGACTGTCTTCAAGTTAAGATTCTGTCGATTTTGGGTTCTTTTGATCCGCTTTTCGATTTAAAATTTTAGGGATAATATTGGTAACTGGATTTTAACCCGAAAATCGATCAATCATTAATTCACGAAGGCAGCTCTAAGGATTGATTAAATCAGCTCCCTAAATCCTTAAACAAATCATCGATGGACTTGAAGCTCTTAACCCCTTCTCCTCTTTCACTTGCTTCCATAGAGGCAATGGTTTCGGCATTAGGCAAATGGCTTAATCCAAGCGGGCACCAAGTGTATTTCTCTTCTACAAGTTCAAGCATAAAGTCAGTGATGCTCATTTCTTTAGAAGCTGCGAGCATTTTAATTTTCTTTTTTTGCTCAATGGAGCCATCAATCGTTAGCCTAGCTTCCCTGGCGCGGTAGCTTTTTTTTTCGATTGATTTTTTTTCTTTCATAGTAACCTCCCTCTTTCAATAATAGTATATTATGAATTCATTATTGGCGACAAGGTGACAAGTTCAAGGGAATTTGGGAATAACATTCAGACCTTTTAGAAAAAAGATCGATGGATCACTTTCTAGTCGCTTAAGATGGGAATGCTATGTGCGTTGCTAGCGTCTTCTGCATTCACCGAGCCGCTTATACTATGTCCTAAAAAATTTCATTTTAAATTTGAAGGAAAACAGAAAAGGTCAAGTTTCCGGGCAATTTTTTTCACTTTGCTCAGCTTAACAGGCTACTTCTTTGTCGTGCACTTATTTTGAGAGATCCTACCAGTCTTGTTAGGGAAACTTTGGCGCATAGCTTGCAGAGTTGCCCGAGGTGATCTGATGGTTTTCGCCTGTCTCGTAGATTTGGTCATTGATTAAGGCCTTGAACTCGCACTGATTGAAGGGTTGGTCTGTTTCCCAGAGCCACTCATCTGCTTTGATGTTTTTAAGCTTTAGGCCCTTGTCCCACGAAAGATTGGCCCCAGCTCCGCGCAGATAGATGTGATTGTTAAAGCCAACGTCATATTGAATGATAATGCGTGTTTTTGCTGGCTTCTTATTATCCGACCCGGTATTGCTTTGAGGAGTTTGAATCGATTTAGGCTTTGCTGGCGTCGAAGAGGCTGCTTTTGGGGTTTTGGGTTTTTCTGAAGGCTGCTTTTTAGTGATGAGCATAAGGGTCTCCTTGGCATAGATCGTATTTATCTTGTATTGACATGTTTTTGACAGATAGTCAATTAAATTTTTAATGGCTAGCTGGAAATTTTTGTTAACCTTTTGACTTCCTAGGCGAACCAATTCTCACCTAGGAGAGTTTTTTGTTGAGAATTATCACGAATTCAGATACAGTCTCTCTTTGGATTAGATCCTGTTTACAAGATTCTAGCATCTTAAATTTTTAGGAATCCTCATGGCACATGCTCTTCATCAGATTTTAGATATCCAGGAATTGGATATGCAAATGATACAACTCATGCGTTTAAAAAAAGAACGCCAAAATGAGTTAGCTAACATTAATGCTATAAAAGCAGATCTTCATCGGAAAGCTTCCGTGAAAGAAGGTGAAATCATCGAACTGAAGAAGGCTATTCGTCTTTCAGAGGGTGAAGTCGCTCAAATTCAAGAGAAGATTAAAAAATTTGAAACTCAGCAGCACGCCATTAAGAAAGTGGAAGAATTTAATGCGTTAAGCCATGAAATTTCCCAAGCTGAAAGAGAAAAGCAAGCCAAAGAGCTGCGTCTTAGCGATTTTTATGATAAACTAACTGCTGAAGAAGAGGTCATGAAAAGCCTCAATGAAAGCTTAGCCTCGACTGACGAAAATAGTAAACTCCTAGAAGCTGAAATTCGGGAAGGATTGGAACGGATCAATGCCGAAGGGCGCGAATTAAAAGCTGAAAGAGATCGTTTAGTCACTAAAGCGGATCCGGAGATTTTTGGCATTTACGAAAGATTATTGCGCAACAAACGCGATCGCGTTGTCGTTGCTATCGAAAACCGCTGCTGCAGTGGTTGCCACATTATGTTAACGGCCCAAGATGAAAATCTGGTGCGTAAAGGCGAGCGGATTGTTTTTTGTGAACACTGCTCACGCATTCATTACTGGCCCGAAAGTCAAGCTTTGGAAGGCACTGCTGCTGCACCAAAACCAAGACGCCGACGATCCACAAAAGTTTAGTTTAGTTGTTCTGAGAAGACAAGCAATCGCTTTCACTTCAGTGGAAGAGGAAAGTCTGGACTTCGCAGGAGAGGATGCCAGTGAAAGACTGGGGGGCGCAAGCCTACGGAAAGTGCCACAGAAAATATTCCGCTAAAGCTTCGGCTTTAGACAGGTTGAAATGCCAGCTTTAGGAGCATGGCCTTACTTAGAGCAATCTAAGGAGTGGTAAACCCCATTCGAAGCAAGACGGAAATGGAGCGATACAGTTCTCCGCTGTGCTTCTCAAAAGTCGCTTGAGGGTTTTGGCGACAAGACCCCTAGAGGAATGATTGCTCGTCTGCTTCGGCAGATTGACAGAATCCGGCTTATCGTCTTCTCAGATTTTTTTTCCTAATTCTTTATTTCTTTTATAAGTGGCTAAAAAGGTCTGCATCAATGCGGAGCGCAGGCCGTGCTCTTCTAAAGCATAGAGCCCAGCGATTGTGGTCCCTCCTGGTGAGGCGACTTGCCATTTGAGAGAGCTGGGATGCATGCCGGTATGCTGCAAGGTCGAAATTGTACCGGCGATCATTTCAAGGGTTATCATCAAGCCTTCGTCAGTGCTTAAGCCCATCGCCAAAGCTGCTTCAACTGTGGCTTCAATAATGACAGCCATAAAGGCCATGCCGGAGCCGGAAAGAGCAGATAAGGCATCCATTTTTTCTTCGGTTACCCAGTGCACCCATCCAAGCGGATCAAATAACGTTTGAATGTTTTCTTTGGTAAAAGGCGCATTAAGCTTATAATCCGTCAATCCAATGACCCCTCTTCCATACTCCAGAGCAATATTGGGCATGACGCGCAGTAACTGAACCGTGGGAAAGCTTTTGACTAAAGTTTCCAAAGTGACGCCGGCTAAAACGCTGGCGAGAAGTTGTTCATGCCGTAAATGTTTGCCAATGAGTTCGACGGCTTCATGTAAATTCTGCGGTTTGACAGCTAATACAATGAGTTCACTATCGGCAATTGCTTCTGTTGCGGTGGCATAGGCCGTCCCCTTGGCAACTTCAGCCACGTGTTGAGCTTTGGCCAAAGTCCGGTCATATAAAGCAATTTGATGGGTAGCTCTCCAACGCATCGCCATGCTACTGCCAATTGTCCCGCATCCAATAATTGCAATTTTCATCTTTCAATCCCTTATATGGTAATTTCCGCGTCCAATCCATTTATAACTGGTTAATTCTCGCAGCGCCATCGGTCCGCGTGCATGAATTTTCTGAGTGCTGATAGCCACTTCTGCTCCCAATCCAAATTGTCCGCCATCGCTAAAGCGGGTGGATGCATTGACATAGACGCAAGCAGAGTCGACTTCTTTAATAAATTTTTCGGCATGCGTATGATTCTCAGTTAAAATGCCGTCGCTATGTCCCATGCTGTGTTTTTGAATATGGGCTAGCGCTGCGTCCAGATTAGGTACGACATGAATTCCTAGCGTTAATCCTAGCCATTCCGTGTCCCAATCGCCCGGTTGGGCAAGGTGTGCGTTCACAGGTAGAGTTTTGAGATAAGAGCGCGCTTCGGGACTAAGAGGGAAAGTGACTCCATGCGTGCTTAGGGTTTCAATCAGGAGCGGGATAAAGCTGGCAGCGATTTTTTCATGCACCAGGACTGTGTCCAAGGCGTTGCAGGCGCTTGTTTTTTGCGTTTTGGCATTGGTGATGACTTTTAGGGATTTGGTAAAATCGGCTGACTCGTCCACAAAAAGATGGCAGATTCCAATCCCTCCCGTAATGACGGGGATCGTGCTGTGTTCGCGGCAATATTGATGCAAGCTGGCGCCTCCTCGCGGGATAATCAAATCGATAAATTCGTAAGCGTGCAGCATTTCTTGAACGTACTTGCGGTCAGGTTGATCGATAAATTGGACGCTGTCCGGGGCTAAACCCGCCTCAGTTAAAGTGTGATGAATGATAGCGACCAAGGCTAAGTTCGTCTGCAAGGTTTCCGATCCTCCGCGCAGAATGACCCCATTTCCTGTTTTGATAGTTAATGCAGCAATATCGATCGTGACATTAGGCCTGGCTTCGTAAATAACACCCAAGACACCAATTGGCGTGCGGAGTTTAGACAGCCTCAAACCATTGGCTAAGACGGTTTCATCGAAAACCTCTCCCACGGGATCTGCCAAATTTGCCACTTGCAACACATCTTGGGCGATGCCATGCAAACGTCCTTTAAGACTCAGACGATCTAAAAGAGCTTCTGTGACCCCATTCTGGCGAGCCGCTTCGAGATCTTTGGCATTAGCATCTAAAATTGTTTGTTCATGGGCTATTAGGTTTTTTGAGAGAAGTCTCAAGGCGTGATTTTTAGCTTCGGTAGACATGCCAGCTAAAGAACGCGCGCCTTGTTTAGCCTTTAATCCTAGGGAGTGCATCAATGGGGAAAGAGTCATGTGCCTAATCCTTATTTGAGAAGCGTCATGTTATCGCGATGGATGACTTCAGGCCCGTAACTGAATCCCAGGATATCCTCAATCCCTTCTGAATGCGTGCCTTTGATTTTTTCGATATCTGCTGAGGAATAATTGGCAATGCCAACCGCTACTGGATGCGTTTCGGTGGCAATTGTCACAATATGGCCGCGATCAAAAGGGGCGGCCGTTTGTGTAATGCCAGCGGGTAAAAGACTGCTTCCGCCATGCACAAGTTTTTGTTCGGCACCTGCATCGATTAAAATTTTCCCTAGAGGCCGTTCAGACAACAGCCAACGCTTGCGGCTTTCTCGATAGGAAATGGAAGCCAGGAAGCGCGAGCCAACCATTTGCCCGGCTGCAATTTCAAGTAATACATTCGGGTGTTTGGAAGAGGCAATCACAGTTGGTGTGCCACTTTGAGCAGCTAGGCGGGCAGCTTCAATCTTGGTAATCATCCCTCCCGTGCCTTGACCCAGTGTATCAGAAGGCTTGCCTGCCAGTGCGAAGATTTTGTCGTCGATCTGTTCAATGACAGGAATAAGGCGAGCTTCCGGATGCAAGCGGGGATCGGCCGTAAAAAGGCCCGTTTGATCAGTCAAAAGAATGAGAGTTTCGGCAGCCAGTAAGTTAGCCACTAAAGCAGAAAGATTGTCATTATCTCCAACGCGGATTTCTTGCGTGGCCACTGTGTCATTTTCATTGATGATGGGAATGATCCGGTGTTTAAGCAACGAGTGCAGGGTGTTGCGGCTATTTAAATAGCGTTTCCGGTCAGAGACATCTCCACGAGTTAATAAAACTTGCCCAACGACAATGTCGAAAAGAGCAAATAGATCGCGCCAGATCTGCATTAAATGCACTTGGCCAACTGAAGCCAGCATTTGCTTTTGGGGGAGCAGACGATCTAATTTTGGATTTTTAAGCACTTCACGACCAGCCGCCATCGCCCCTGAGGATACGATCACAAGTTGTTTACCTTGATCATGCAGCTCAGCCATTTGACGCACAAGTTCGAGCATATGCCGTCGGCAAAGATGCTTTGTGCCTTGCGTCAGCGTGCTTGTTCCAAGCTTAATAATCGTTGGATGACTCGTTTTCATAACATATTTCAACGGATAGGAGGTTTCTTGAAGTGTGCCTCGCTACCTGTTTTTTGTAAATAGGTCAATTAAACTGTCTGGGGGTCTTGCGCATAGATGAAAAGATCTCCTTGCGCAAAACGACTTAAAAATAGCTGGGTGCTATTTTAGAAACGCGATCCTCATTTTCAAACTGATTCCTTACCACAAGATGGTAAGGAATCAAGTCAGTTTTTAAAGACGGCTGTAATGCATCCTTCTAGGTCTCATGGAATGCGATCGATCATAAAGCAATTTCCAAGATCTAAGAGCCGCGTTCCCTTCGGAAACAGTTTTTACAAGGACTTCTTGTTTATTTTTCTGTTTTCCTTTAGCTGGAGGAGACACGATATCCGCTAATTCGTTGATCAGATTTTCTATTTTTTCAGCAGACATCGGCGCAGCCGCGAGATAACGCTTTAGTTTTCTCATGTATGTGCTTTGCATTTCAGCTGAAAATGTTGAGCCATCTGAAAGCTGAGTTTTGTTCTCGATAAGCAGGTCCGTGGTGCGTTGCACTAACTGTTTGAATGCACCCGGAAAGCTGTCCATCGTATAACTTACACCATTATTAGCCACATGGAAAAGCAATCTGGTAAATTCGCCAAACTCATTGTTTACATAGTAGTTTCTTAGGTTTTCGACATGCAATTCAGGAGATTCGACCTTTCTTTTCGTGTGATTTTGCTTCTCTTCACTTGAGTCTACTCTAGATTGTTGTTCAATCAGGAGCTGGGTGCTTCTTTGTATCAATTGATTAACCACCCCAGTGGATGCATCAAAAGAATGAGAGATCTCCTCAGGCAAATCCTCAAAAAGCGCACTGTTGCGCCCTTCAGAAAGGTACAAGTAGCGTTGCAGGATATCTTCGATCGATTTAAAATATTGAGGAAGTTCCCACAAGCATTTGCCTGTATCGAAATACACTTCGCCTGGATGATCGAAAAGATTTTGCACGTAACCTCTTTGATCTTCTGGAAGACCTAGGCTGGGAATGCCAAGTTTCTCCAAAATCCCTTCAAGTTCTTCTGGAGACAATTCTGCCACCGTCTTTTCTGATAAATAAGTTTCCTCAACCTCGGCCATTTTGTCTTTTTGCGAACGAGACAATGCCTTAATGAGAGTGTCACAAGATTCGCCAATACAACCTGATTCAAATAGGCGATGCATGCTTTTAACATTCTGAGTGACATCATTTTGCACAGTATTCAGATAAAATTTAAAAACAATATCTCGGTAGACAGGGCTGGAAATTAAAAATTCCTGAACATATCGATTGTCCATCAACCTGTCCATAATTTGGCTTGTGGCAAGTTCGTCTCCTATTTCCGCAAGATTAGATTCCACGTCCATTTTAAAAGAGGTCACCCCTTTTTTGGCAGCTTCGCTCAGCAAGTCAATAATATTGCGCGTCGCTTGATTGGAAGCCGTTCTATCGGATTTTTTCAGAATCATTTTTCGAAAAAGAGATTTAGCGCGACTCGCTTTTCTTTTCCAGGTGAGGCCGTTTGCTTCTTCTTTAAGCACGTAATCACCTTCGCGTAAAATCATTCCTTCATCGGTCTTGGTTAGAACGACAAACAAGTCAGAGAGATGACGTGAGAATGAGTGATTGGGCGGAAGCAGCATTTTAATATGCGGGTAGCTCTCTAAAGGTCTAGGAGCTTGTTTTTTAACAGTTTGCTTGCTTGCAGCAGAGATGTCGATTTCTGGCGTTTCAGTCGTCTGCTCTAAAGGATTTTTGCCCTTTGGAGACGTAAATAGTTCTTGCGAATCATAAAATTCTTTTGAGGCGCGAAAAGCCTGCGTTGCGGCCTGTTCTTGCAAATTCAGGAAAAAATTCTGACTACCGCTAAGGCTTTTTTGCCTTAAAGAACCTTTAGCACCATTCCATAGCGTTTTAATTTCTTCAAATCGTTTGGCCCAGCCTTTAGGCAGAGACCCTGATTTCCCTCGAGGGACTCCTGATTGGATTGATGCTTTTGTTCCACAAGTTAACGATGCAGAATAAGTTGAATTAACAGTCATAAGAGCTCCTTATGGTTTATTAGAAACTATAATAAATCTAGTTTCTATGCCTACACTATATTCTTTTGGCGATTGTTAACCAAACATATTTTCTTTAAACGATCTTTTAAAATATTTGGTCACATGCAAAATTAAAGTGTTTTTGCTCGCGAAATATTAATTGTTTTCCTGTTTAAGATAGTGCTAACGCATTGTTAGGAAATGTTATTGAAAAGCAAGCTTTTACAATAGAATGTACATTTTCAAAACAAACGATCAATCACAACGAAATATAAGAATGGAAGAATCAGGCTTAAGAATTCCGATGAAAAATTGGGCTGACAGCTCCTATTTATCCTAGTATAGCTTTATAAAGCTTCGCTAGGGGTACGAAATCTCTGAATGCCGAAGCTCGATAATGCCGGGCACCCTACTCGCATAGAATGATTGAGATCCCACGCATACTCTAATGTCCCTTCGCTGGCGAAGGAACTACTGTAGGAGCGCTCAATAATGATAGGATTGGGACCTGGAATGACTTGATCGATCTCTTGATCCACTAAATCGCCCGTAATGACATTCACCATTCCCACAAAAGCATTCGGAACGGAAGTCAGATTGGATTGCGTGATGCGTGTTTCGCTAGATTCTGTAGATTTAGGCGTAGGCGGCTCTTCGCTAACGCCTATTAACTGGATGGAAATCAAAAGAATGAGGGTGCGGATAAACAGCTTCATAGCTACTCCTGATGAATAAATAAGAAAAACTGCTTGTTATATTAAAAGTTGAAATTTACGTAAAGTTTTTTTGTGAGAGGTGCAAAAAACTTTAAGGATAGAGGGTGGTTTTAAGCTTTTTTCAACTAAGAAAAGAGAATTGGTTAAATTGTAATAAATTATATTGATGCCGTATAATTAGTATAATAACTTTAAGAGGTTGTTTACTATGGATCTAGATGCTCAGATTTTAAAGGCTAATCAAGCCATTCTAAATTACGAAGCCATCGCTGATCCCGCTTCTTCGAAAAAAGTCATCAATTCAAAATTCACAATTATTCAAAAGCATTCCGCTTTTTCAGATATTTTACGACGCCTCTTTTCGACTTTTTGTCCAGATCACTATCATTTTGCGCAAACCAAACCGATTCAGGTTGCCCAACGGATTTTAAAGCTTGCTAAAAGTAAAGAAATTACCACCAGTCAAAGAGAAGAGCTCTTTAAAATTTATGAAAAAATTAAAAATTTAACACTAAAAAATTTGCCAAGCTCAGCGACAGAGAAGCAAAAGCACTTCTATGGTTCTTCTGATGCACAATGGTTAACTCTCATGTCCAAGAGTGCGCGTGCCTGTGATGAAAATACTTTGTCAAAAGCAATTGCAACAAGCGCCGCTAAGAAAAGTGAAATGAACG